>JAAUTJ010000165.1 GCA_012031475.1 Leptolyngbyaceae cyanobacterium SM1_3_5
ACGAGGCCGACGAGATGCTCAACATGGGCTTCAAAGAGGATATCGACGAAATCCTGTCGCATACGCCCGGAGTCCAGACAAACATGGCTCTTTTTCCCGCGACCATGTCTTCCGGGGCAGCCAAAAATCGCCGGAAAATACATGAAAAACCCGGAGCGGATCGCCGTCGGCGGCTTCAACACGCTGTTCGCGCTCGATTCGCCGCTGAAGGAAGCGATCGGCAAGGGCGGAGAGACGAGGCGGATCGATCGCAATCTCTGCTGCTGCCAGTGCCGCCTCCCAGCAGCCGCGCCGCTGCTCAAAATCGGGTCGGGGAAAGGGCACGGTGATCAGGGCGATCGGATCTTGTCCGGTCAAATTCCAGGGTAGGCTTCCCGCCACGATCGTGACGCCTGGTGCATTTTGCAGTTCTTTAAGAAACTGCGGCTGATGCAATTGCAGTAGCGCTTCGAGGTCGAGATACAGCACCGCCTTGGCAAGCCAAGCTTCGCGAAACAGCAGCTTTAGCGTCTGCTCCACATCTGCCTCTGCTAGAATCGCTGCAAAATTGGCGCTCAGCAGCGGGGCATCTAGTTCGGCGGCGATCGCCTCGGCTACCATCGCCTGCCGCTGCCTTGAACACCCTGAAAATAGAGTTGCAGGGGTTGATGCTTGGCTGTGCGAAGCAGTGCCCAGAGCGCTTGCTTCACCTCTCGTTTGAGGGGCAACGCTTCGAGGCGCACCGTCGGCACCGTGCGATCGCAGCAGCGATCGAGCCGCCCATCCAGAGAGTTTTGACCGAGCAGCAGGCGCAGAATTTGCTCATCAAGCCGAAAGCTTTGTGTCAATAAAGGCGCGTGGGGCTGGTCGGAAACTAGATGCAGTAAATGATGGCGCACCAGCGGAGCGTCTGAAGCAAACACCTGTCGCTGCTGGAGCTTTGCTTCAACTGAGGAACACAGTAGATTCAGGGCGAGATCAACAGTCGGGCGCTTGCGCGTCACGTTGTCTTGCAGATATGCATATAGCCGCTCGTAGCGCAAATCGAATTCTGGAGCCAGTGCGATCGCCACCACATCCATCTCAAACGGCGAAAGCTGATAGGCTCGTTGCAGCCAAGCGAACCGGGTGGATGGTGCGATCGACTCCACAACATCCGCAGGGCAATACAAAATCGGCGCACCTGGCGCTTGTGCCAGCAGCCGTTCTGCTTCGCCTGGAGTGATGTGAAGTCCTCGATAGCGATCGGTGGCTGCTTCTGCTCCATAAATCGTTTGCGCTAGAGCGATCGCTTGCGCTAGTAATCGATCGAGTCGCCCCAGCGTCTCTAATAATTCATCAAGCGATCGGGTAGCGTCAGGCTCCAATTTATCCACCATGACAGCGACAGACGATTGAATCGAACCCCTGGCCTTGCTGAAACCTGTCTGGCCTCTCTTGATCCATTGGCTCTAGGGGCGATCGCATTCAACTTATCTACTGTCCCGCTAATATCGATTGAACGCGACTAATTAACTCATTAAGTCGAAACGGTTTAGTGATGTAATCTTTCGCTCCGAGTTGAACGCTATTGAAGCGATCGCTATCGTCCGCCCTGGCGGTGAGAATAATTACGTTTGGAACGTTTTGCTGCGTTTGTTTTAGCTCTTTCAACACCGTCCAGCCATCCTTGACAGGCAAACCTAAATCGAGCAGCAGCAGATCAAAAGATTCTTGCTGAACCATTTTGAGCGCTTCTGCTCCGTCAGTGGCGATTGCCGTTTCATAGCCATGCTTCCGCAAACCTTTCTCTAAGAAAGCAGCAATCCGAGGTTCATCCTCAATAATCAAAATTTGAGACATTAGGGCAATCATATTGTAATGATTCGTTTTAATGAGCGTTAAACCTGTCATGAATGCTTAAGAAGATGCGGGAAAGAAGCTTAAAGTCATTTCTGCTATCAGCTTACAATAGCGGCGAGTACCAGGCTTTAGACATCCTGTCTAGGATAGAGATCTTCATATTTTCTTCAAGAAGACAAGTGAATCCTGTTGAATACCGAAAACGAGCAGACAATCTAATTTGCTGCTCGCATTCGTCTACGGTCTGACGCAAATGGATGAGGGACAGGTTGCTACTTAAAAGCGGCGTTCAAAGCGATTGCTCAGTGCGACTGTTAAAAAACAACTGTGCTTCATGCAAGTGTTAAGTGTAGGAAGGAGAAGCGATCGATAGCGAGTGACCGACTACATCTTCACCTTAAATAAGCCGTCTAAGATACTCGTGAAGCGGAGATGAGAACTTTCTCATCTCCAGCGGTAGCCCATGCCGCGCACGGTTTCGATCGCGCTGCTGCCAATCTTTTTACGCAGGTAGCCTACGTAGACATCCACCACATTTGAGCCTGGATCATAGTCATAGCCCCAAACTGAATTGAGCAACTGTTCTCGGCTGACGACCTGTCCGGGGTTTCGCATGAATACTTCTAGCATCGTGAACTCACGAGCAGAAAGTTCGATCGGGCGATCGTCTATTTTCACTTTGTGCGTCCGCAGATCAAGGCTGATGTTTCCTTGCCGGAGCGTTAGATCGTTCGCTTGAGCGCTAGCAGCCATCGCCGGACGCAAGCGGGCACGAACTCTTACCAGCAATTCTTCAAAGCGAAACGGCTTGGTTAAATAATCATCGGCTCCGCTTTCAAACCCCGTCACTTTGTCTTGAATGTCATCTCTGGCAGTCAGAATTAAAACAGGAATTTGTGCGCCCTGACCGCGAATTTCTTCTAACACCATCAGCCCGTCTTTTTTGGGCAGCCCCAAATCGAGAACGATTAAATCAAAGTTGCCATCGATCGCCATTGGAACCGCTTGCGCTCCATCTGAAACAGTCGTTGTCACAAAGCCGCTCGACTGCAATCCTTTCTCAAGAAAAGCGGCGATGCGCGGCTCATCTTCAACGATTAAAATGTGCGGCATGAGAGCGCTCCTGAGGCGGATCTAATGGCAAGACTAACGTGAATGTAGAGCCATGACCCGGTTTGCTTCCTAGCTCAATTCGCCCGCTGTGGGCTTCTGCGATCGCCTGCACGATTGCCAAACCGAGTCCCGACCCTTCCGATCGGCGGCGAGTATGAGCAACGCGGGCAAATCGCTCGAAGATGCGATTTTGTTCGGTCAGGGGAATGCCTTCACCGCGATCGCGCACCCAAAATCGCACCTGCTGCTGCTGAACCGCGACACCCAACTCGATTAGATCGTGTGGCTGCGTGTGCTGCGCGGCATTGTTAAGCAGGTTGAGCAGTGCCCCGGTGAGTCGCTGGCGATCGGCAACCAGAACGCCTTGTCCGTGCTGTCTCAGCTTCCAGTCTCGATCGGCCAAGGTTTGAGCTTTGTGAAAGAGTTCTTCGGCAAACACCGCAATGTTGATCGTTTCTAATCGCAGAAAATCCGGCTGTTCAGATTTTGCTAACAGAATCATATCGTTGACTAAGCGCCCCATGCGATCGAGTTCGTCTTGCACAATGGCGATCGTTTCTGCTACTTCAGGCGACGCATCATCTAACAAGTCTATGTGTCCTTGAATAATCGTAATTGGCGTTCGCAGTTCATGCCCTGCATCATTAATAAAATCACGCTGGCTGGTGAACGCATCTTGCAGCCGATTCATCATGCTGTTGAATGTGGTTGCCAATTCTGCTAACTCGCCTGATCCACCTACGTTTAATTCGGCGACGAAAGATCGGTTTCGCTAATCGATCGAGCAGTTGTTGCCAGTTCTTGAACGGGCGCGAGCAGTTTGCCCGTCGTCAACCAGGCTAAACCCAACCCAAATACAAACACACCCGTCATAATTTTAGCCAGAATTTCAATGCTATCCAGCGCTTCTTGGCGTTCGCCTGCGGTTGTGTGTACTGCTACAAATACGCCACGCTGTTCGCGATCGATAATAAGCGGCTGTGCCAGATATAAAATCTCGTTAAACTGCGAATCGCCAATCTCTCGACGGCCTTCCGAAAGTTCATTAAGGCTCAGCCAGTGGGCTTCTGTTGCTGAACCTTTACCTAATTCGGGCGGCAAATTGTCCGGCTCAGTTTCATAGGCTTCGTCATCAATGTAAAAAATTAGATAGTTATCGTCTTCAGGTTTAGCATTATCCAATAGCTCATCGGCAAATTTTTCCAGATCGTTATCGAACTCTGACGAAGCTTGCCATTCCCCATACGCCTCTTGAAAATGCTCCATTTCTTCCTGTAAATCTTCGCGCACTCGGCGATCGACATCGTGAAGAAATAGCATCATAAACAGCGGAACCGACAGCACCATGATACCTGCCATCACGAGCGCATAAATTAGCAAGATTTGAGTGCGCGTTTGCTGGAAAAGTCGCTTCCACCTGTTTTGTGTCTGAATTGACTGATTTTCAGCCCGATCGATCGGCTGTTCAGGTAAAGTGGCAGAAATTCGATCGCTATTTTCTAGCATGGCGGCATCGTAGACGACTCAGCGAAGTGGACGATCGCAGTTTCTAAAAGTTTCCTTAAGCGATCCCAAATACCTTTCACTATACCGCCCCCCACATTCCAACGGAAGCAGGACTTGATGAAAATCCTCTCATCAAATTTGTGGATTCATGAGATAGCTCTCATGAACGCTTTAAGCAAGTTTCATTTAAGGCTGTCAATCTGTTAGTCAATCAAGCAAATACCCAATCGATTCATTTCTGTCCTCTACCCCCCCCTTCAGAGATTGCTTATGAAAGTCTGCGTCGTTGGAACTGGTTATGTCGGCTTGGTGACGGGCGCTTGCCTCGCTCATGTCGGACATCAAGTAATTTGTGTAGATAACAACGAAGCCAAAGTTGCGCTGATGCAGTCGGGTCAATCGCCCATTTATGAACCTGGATTGACCGAAATTATGCAGGCAGCGATGCAGACTGATCGGTTGCATTTCACTACTGATCTAGCAGCAGGTGTGGATCATGGCGATGTCATTTTCATCGCCGTTGGAACGCCACCTTTGCCAACCGGAGAAAGCGACACGCGCTATGTAGAAGCCGTCGCTCGTGGCATCGGCCAGCATCTCACAACAGGCTACAAAGTGATTGTAAACAAGTCTACCGTCCCGATCGGATCAGGCGATTGGGTGCGGCGAATTGTGTTAGATGCAGTAGCGGAACGGCAGGAAAAAGTCACGGCGGAATTTGATGTGGTAAGCAACCCTGAATTTCTGCGGGAAGGTTCTGCTGTCTACGACACATTTAACCCCGATCGCATTGTTTTGGGCGGCAACAATCCAAAAGCGATCGATCGAATGGCAGCACTTTATGCGCCGATTGTAACTCGCGTCTTCGCTGAAAACTCGAAGCTCTCCCCGGTTCCGGTTGTGCGGACTGATCTGAGTTCGGCAGAGATGATTAAATACGCAGCAAACGCTTTCTTGGCAACTAAAATTAGTTTTATTAATGAGGTTGCAAATATTTGCGATCGCGTCGGTGCAGATGTCACGCAGGTCGCACAAGGAATCGGCCTCGACTCGCGCATCGGCAGCAAATTTCTACAGGCCGGAATTGGCTGGGGCGGCTCTTGCTTTCCCAAAGATGTTGCCGCTTTGATTCATACTGCCAACGACTACGGCTATAAAGCTGAACTGCTTGAAGCTGCGGTGAGCGCCAATCAGCGGCAACGGGTTTTGGCGATTGAAAAGCTTCAGCAGGTTTTAGGCATTCTCAAAGGCAAAACGATCGGCCTGTTGGGGCTAACTTTCAAACCCGACACCGACGATATGCGCGACACACCTGCACTTGATTTGATTGTTCACCTCAGCCGTTTAGGTGCAAAAGTCAAAGCCTTTGATCCCATGTACGTTGAAAATTCTCATGGCTTTCAATCTGTTCCTGAACAGGTGATTTTAACAACTTCTCCTGAACAGTTGGCTGAAAATTGTGACGCGATCGTCCTCGTTACCGACTGGCAGCAATTCAGACAGCTTGACTACGCGCAATTGGCCGTTCGGATGAATAGCGCGATTGCGATCGATGGCCGCAACTACCTTGATCCTGAGTCAATGACAGAAGCCGGATTTTTCTACATTGGAATTGGCCGTCCCTCTGCTGGCAATTCGTTTGCAGCGATGCGATCGACACAGATTTCAGTTGCAGTGTAAGTAAGTCATTTTCCATTTGGAATCAGCGATTAATCTTGATTGCTGATTCCTTCACAAGAGGCTGAATCCATGACATCTTCGATTTTGCAGTCATCTCGCTTACCGCTTCTACAAACTGGTTTGCGATCGCTCACGCCCGATTTGCATCGGAGGAGTTCAAAAATGAAGCTGATTGTTTATTCTCACGATGCGTTTGGCTTAGGAAATATTCGCCGGATGTTGGCGATTTGCCAATACATCATCAAAGCCTATCCTGAAGCTTCAATTCTCGTTGTCTCCGGTTCGCCTGCACTACACAGTCTGCGTTTACCGAAAGGCATTGATTACATCAAGCTGCCCTGTATGGAGCGAGATGAATCAGGCGTTGTCTCATCCAAATATCTCGACACGGATGTAGAAGAATCGGTACAGTTGCGATCGGATTTGATTCTTTTAACCGTGAAAAACTTCAAGCCGGATTTGGTTTTGGTAGACAAAAAACCTGACGGTTTGCAAAAAGAACTTCATGCTACTTTGTCTTACCTGAAGACTGAGCAACCCGAAACCAAGCTGGTGCTTTTGCTGCGCGATATTCTCGATCGCCCAGAAGTCACGATCGCCCAGTGGGAGCGACATGGTTACTATGACATTATCGCCAACTGGTATGACCAAGTTTGGGTTGTTGGTACTCCCGAAATTTTTGATGTTCGTAGTGAGTATCAGTTCCCAGTTGCGATCGCCCAAAAAACTCGTTTCTGTGGCTATATTCGCCGTGAAGCAGGCATCAAACCGCGCCACATTCTACGTCAAGAACTTGGATTACAGACAGATGAAAAGCTCGTCTTGGTCACTCCAGGCGGCGGCGCAGACGGCTATCGCTTGGTTGATGCCTATCTCAAAGGGCTGGAAAACAGCGTAGCAAATCACCGCAGCGTAATTATTTCTGGACCTGAAATGCCTGCACCTCAGCGTGAAGAAATTCGGCAGCGTGTCGCTCTTTTACCTCAAGTTGAACTGTTAGAATTCACTGATGATCTGGTTGGCTTCATGGATGCCGCAGATGTTGTCGTTTCGATGGGTGGCTACAACACAATCGGTGAAATTCTGTCATTGCAAAAGCGATCGATCGTCGTGCCCAGAACACAGCCTGTCGAAGAACAATGGATTCGTGCCGAACGGATGGCAAAGCTCGAACTATTTCGTGCCATTCACCCCGATCGCCTCACGGCAGAGAATTTGATGCAGCAGTTGCAAACAGAGCTAGAAGCCAGTGATTCGATCACTCCCTCACGCCTCGATATGAATGCTCTACCGCGCATTGCAGAATATTTATCGAGACTGGTTTATCAACATATCGCGCCTACTTGCATTGCGCCTTTGATGGCGATCGGGCACTAGTCGAGAAACAAAATACAGAGGTTTGAAATTATGCAGCGCTTGATGTTTTACTGTCAGCACATTCTGGGCATTGGTCATTTAGTTCGTAGCCTAGAAATCGTGCGTGGACTACTCAACGACTTCGAGATTTACTTTATTAATGGAGGTGAAGTTGTCGAAGGATTTGAAGTTCCGCCAGGTGTGAAAATCATCAATGTTCCGGCAATCAAAACCGACAGTGAATTTAGGGAACTGCAAATTCCGATCGAATTTGAAACTGTAGAGCAGGTGTTAGAATATCGCCGCGATCTACTGCTACAAATCTTCGATCTTGTCCAACCCGATGTGTTGATGGTCGAGCTATTTCCCTTTGGACGCAGACGCTTTTCAACGGAACTCGTTCCGCTGATGCAACGCGCTAAATCTGCGAATACTAAAGTGGTATGCAGCCTACGTGATATTGTGGTCACGAAGCAAGATCGCGTCAAGCATGAGGAAAAGATTTGCCGTTTGATGAATCAGTATTTCGATCTGTTGCTGATTCATGGCGATCGCGAATTCATGCCGCTCGAAACTAGCTTCTCCCGTATCTCAGATCTTCATTGCGAAGTTCACTACACAGGCTATGTTGCTCAGCAAGAAGCCAATCAGTCACCAATTTTTTCTTCTCAACCGCTCATTCTGACCAGCGTTGGCGGCGGTCGATTCGGCCATGAACTATTAGATTGTGTTGCCGAAGCAAGCGCTCTGCTTGAGGATCAAATTCCGCATCAAATTCGGATGTTTACGGGACCATTTTCGCCCGATGAAGTTTACGATCGCCTCCAAAAAATTGCTCAACAGCGGCACAATTTGGTCGTCGATCGCTTCACGCCTCATCTCCTACAGTTCATGCGACAGGCGGATCTTTCCATCAGCATGGCGGGCTACAACACAACAATGAATGTGCTAACGACCGGAGTGCGATCGATGCTGCTGCCTTTTACCGGAAACGATGACCAAGAGCAGAAAATGCGATCGGAACGTCTCGAAGAACTGGGGAATTGTCAGCGTTATTCGCCCTGAAGAACTTGATCCAGAAACGCT
>JAAUTJ010000166.1 GCA_012031475.1 Leptolyngbyaceae cyanobacterium SM1_3_5
AATGGCAACAACATCGACTTTGGCGATTTCGCATTGCAGGCGATCGAGCCGTCCTTGGGAGATCTGCCCAACCTCGATCCCGATTGCGTCCAGTAGCAAGTCTGCTAACTTTCTCTAGTTGGCAAATTAATCGGCTGAATGGCCGATCCCAGTCGCTCTGCCAGCTTGGAGAGCGCAAACTTTGCACGTAGACCAAACCGGGGCCAGTCAGCGAGGCGAGAAACAAACCTTCGCCGCCAAATAGCGCATTGCGAAAGCCGCCGACAAACCCGATGCTGTAGTCCACCGTTGGCGCAAATGCAACCAGGCAGCCTGTATCAACGCGAAGCACTTCGCCCGGAGCCAAGTGCTTCTCGATCAGCGTACCGCCTGCGTGAATGAACGCGAGTCCGTCACCGTGTAGCTTTTGCAGGATGAAGCCTTCGCCGCCAAAGAATCCTGCACCGAGCCGCTTGGTGAAGGCAACATCAATATCGACGCCTTTGGCTGCACACAAAAACGAATCTTTTTGGCAAAGGAACGTGCCGCCCAGTTTGCTCAGGTCGATCGCGATGATGCGTCCGGGATACGGCGCGGCAAATCCAACGCTGGCTCGTCGCGCTCCGGCATTCACAAACGTCGAGATGAAAAAGCCGTCTCCGGCCAGCATTCGCTTGAAGCCAGAGAACAAGCCGCCACCCGTCCCGGTTTGCATTTCGATTCCCTGCTCCAGGTAAACCATCGTGCCAACCTCTGCCCGCACACCTTCACCCGGATCAAGCGCGATCGCGACCAGTTGCAGGTCAGATCCGTGAATGGTGTAGTCGATGATGTCTGCCATCGATCGCTCCTTAAGGGATTAGAAGATCAATAAACTTTAGTAACCTTTTACTGAAATCGATCGTCAAAAGATTGTGATCTAAATTATGCGTTGAACTCGTCGATCGAATTATTTCAAACGGCAGTTGCAGCGCGAATCTTCATTTTTTACAGTTAGGACATCTCGCTTCAAATTCTCTTCCGTATATCTTCTCAGGAGTTTTTATCATGTTTGCAGTCATCTTGTTGTTTGCCGGATATGCCTTTGCCTATTCGCTGTTTGTCTCGCGCCTGGGTGACGAAAACGGACAGGCGAAGCTCGATCGCTAGGTCACTCGCAATACCAGCGCTTTCAGCCTTGGTCATTCTCTATGAATGCAGTGATTTTCTGCCAGTAATCTCAATTGAGTTCGCATCTGGTAAAAATGCAGATTGCGCTGTGTCGATCGCCTGTGTCGATCGCGCTGTTTGTTGAAGCAGCGATCGCGAAAATTTTACACCACATTATGATACAACAGGCAGTATTGCTAGAAAGAACAATCGAGATTTTAGCGTTGAGCCATTCGCTACAGCAAGCGCTACATTCCAGTAATTTCTAAGTTGAAATCTGCAAGCGAATTCGGACTTCATACCGTTGTTCAATTCACATCCAATTCTGTAAATTTTGCTGAACGGCAGTCGCCTGTTCCGACCGCAACAGGCGACCGCAACAGGCGATCGGAACAGGCGATCGAATCCTTCGTCAAGCACTCCAGAAGAGGTTTGGCCGCTTTTGTCCTCAGAAAGTATGGTCTAATAATCTCGGTAGTTCTCGATTAGAACTCAAGCAATCGCTGTCTTTGCACGGCGACTTGCTACCGTGCTGGCGATCGTCCCCTTTTTCCCGAATGAGCGTTTTTACTGCCCCTGCTGACCACCTATGCCGCCTACGCGAAGCGAAAGTTGATCGGCAAAACTCGCCGGATCATGCAAACGCAAGAGCAGTTTTTGCTCGAACTGCTGCGGGCACATCAAGACACCACACTGGGTCGTCAGCTTGGGCTGAGCCAAATTCGATCGATCGAGCAGTTTCGCGAACAGATTCCCATTTGGCCGTATGAGCGCTACGAGCCATATTGTGAGCGAATTAGCCAAGGCGAATCCAACGTTCTTAATCCTGATCCGGTGGTGTATATCAGCTTCACCAGCGGTTCGACCGGGCGCAAAAAAATACATTCCCGTCACGCGCCGCTATCAGCGCACATTGCGACGAGCGGATATTGCCGGACTGGGCTTTGCCGTTGCAGGTTTGCATCAGCGCGGCTTGCAATACGGTCAGTCAATGATTACCAATTCAGTACGGATTGAAGGTCGCACCAAGAGCGGCATTGAGTACGGGCCTGTGAGCGTTGGCAGCATCCGCATGGGGCGATCGCTGTTTGAACACAATTTTGCTCATCCGTTTGAAGCGCTGGAAATTGCAGATACCGACGCTCGCCACTATGTCTGCTTGCTGTTTGCGCTCAAGAATGCTCAGATGCGCGGCATGATCGCCAATTTTCCGATGCTGCTGTTGCGGACTTGCGGCTATCTGGAGCAGTTTGCGGAAAGTTTGATTGACGATTTAGCCAGCGGCTCGATCGCGCCCCACCTCAAAATTGAGCCGGAAATTCGCGCCTATCTGGAACGCCGCTGGCGGGCTGCTCCCCATCGGGCAGCGCAGTTGCGCGAAATCTATCAGCGCGAAGGCCGCTTGACGCCAAAACTGGCTTGGCCGCAGCTTAGCTTTTTGCTGACGGCGCAGGGCGGCACGTCTGACTTTTACTTTCAGCGGTTTGGCGATTACTTTGGCGGAACGCCGATTTTTGGCGGCGTGTACGGCTCGGCAGAGGCCACCTTTGGCGTCTATCCCGCTTTCAACACCAATGCCTGCATTCTGGCGATCGAAAGCGGCTTTTACGAATTTATTCCGGCTGATCAGTGGGAAGTGGAACAGCCAAAAACCCTGCTGCCCTGGGAAGTCAAGGTGGGCGATCGCTATCGCATTCTGGTGACAAGCTACAGCGGCTTTTACCGCTATGACATTGGCGATGTTGTGGAAGTGGTGGGATTTTATAACCAGACGCCGCTGATTACTTTTCGCTATCGGCGCGGCGGGCTGCTGTCCTCCACAACCGAGAAAACCACAGAGTTTCACGCGACGCAGGTGATGCAGCGCTTGCAGCAAGAGATGAACCTGCGATTTGAAGATTTTTGCATCACGCTGTCTGAACAGGAATTTCCTGCTCACTATTTGGCGAACATTGAGCTTGCTGCCGGACAAGTTCTCAACGATCCGATCGCCCTCCTGACCCGCTTTGAAGCGCTGATGTCTGAGGTCAACGTCCGCTACAACGTCGTCCGCAAAGGTCAAGTTCCTCCTCCGCGCTTGCGGCTGCTGGCTCCGGGCAGCTTTGCGATCGTGCGGCAGCGACAGCTTGCCAAAGGCATGTTCGACTCGCAGCTTAAATTTCCGCACATCAGCGAAGACCGCCAGTTTTTGGCGGGTTTGGCGATCGAGCAGGAAGTTGAATTTCCCACAATGGCGCAGCGGTAGAAGCAGCCGGATACTAGGAGTGCATGGCCGTGCAAACCTACCACCGCTGCATTTAACCCATCTTCAAATTCAATTGAGATCACTTCGCTTTGCAAGTTTGTAAAGGTTTCGCCAAGAAGTGGGATCGTAGAATCACGGAGCGCGATCGAACATCGCCTACTTGTTATGCTGTTTGCATCTTTCCGTGTCTTTGTGTTCAATGAACTCTGATACTCCACCTGAGCCGCTCAAAGTTTTAGTGGCTGAAGATGATTTACTCAGTCAAAAGCTGATGGTTCAAATGCTCGATCGCCTCGGCTATCCGGCAGACTGCGTTAGCAATGGGCTAGAAGCACTTCAGGCACTCCGCCGCCAAGACTATCGGGCAGTCCTAATGGATGTGCAAATGCCAAAACTCGATGGAATCACTGCCGCTCGCCAGATCCGCCAAGATTTGATGATGTCTCCACAACCGTACATTATTGCGCTGACGGGGCGTGCATTACCCGAAGAGCAAGCCGAATGTTTGCAGGCAGGCATGAACGATTGTCTGACCAAGCCAGTTCGTCTAGAAGCGCTGTCAGAAGCGTTAACTCGCAGCGAATCGATCGCGCCATGAACGCCTTTGAAGTCGCGATCTTCCTAAGTGGGAGTCTGCTCGATCGCGTTCATGCGTTCCCACCAGCGATTCAGCGGATAGTAAACGGCGGGTGCCCACAAGCTGCTCAAGATTGCCGAACTGAGCGCGATTCGCTGATGATACAGCCAGATTTCCGACAGGGTGCGGAACGTGCCGCTGCGAAAGAAGCCGAATCCCGGCAGGCTGAACTGAAGGGCAGTAATGGTTTCGGCAATGACCGCCATGCCAAAAACAATCAGCGCAACGGAAACAAAATCTTCCTGGATGTAGCGCTGCTTCTGAATTCGCGCCGTCAGCAGACCGACGATCGCCAAGCTCAGCGCGTGTGTCGGCTGCGGAGCCGTCATGCCGTCTTGAATTAGGCCAAGCGTGAAGCCTGCGATCGCCCCTTGCAGCGCGGTTCGCTTCACGCTCCAAGACACGACCCAAATCAGCAGCCAGTTGGGAGCCACGCCCAGCAGTTCCATTCCCGGCAGGCGCACGGGCAAAATCAGCAGACAGACCAAAACCGATCCAGCAGTGACAGCGGCGTTGACAAGCTGGCGCTGCGTCGAATCCCACTGCTTGATCGTGCTGTTCACGGCGTTTCGTCTCCGATTTCTGCGGCAGCGTCGGCTTTGCCGTTGGGCGTGACGATCACCCATTCCAGAACGCTGACCGGAGCCGAAAACTGAATGACGGCTTCGGGAGCCGGAGTTTTGTTCATGTCGATCGATTCCACCCGACCGACGGGCAATCCAGCCGGAAACAAGCGGCTAAACGAAGACGTAGACACGACATCGCCCGGACGGACATCCGGCACTTTGTCAAAAATTCCATGATGGCGCGGTTTCCGGCCTGTCCGCGCAGATAGCCCATCGATCGCGATCGGCTGATTGTCACGCCCACCTGACTGCTCGGATCGCTAATCAGCAAAACGCGGCTCGTATTGGGCGTCACCTGCACAACGCGCCCAATCAAGCCGCCTGTGCCCGATGCGATCGCGCCTTCCTCAATCCCGTCACGACTGCCACGCCCCAGCGTAATTTGCTGCCACCAGTGGTCGGCACTGCGGCCAATAATCGGCGCGGTGATTGCTTCTTCTGCCTGCGTACCAGTGTAGCCAAGGAGTTGCTGCAAGCGCTGATTTTGGCTTTCCAGTTCGACTAGCCGCTGCTGAAGCTCTTGCGTCTGGGCGTTTTCAACCTGCTGGGCAGCAGTGGGGCCAGTTTGAAACGGGCGCGACATCACCTGATAGATTTCGGCCACCATTGCGCCTTGCGTCTGCCGCACCAGCCAAGCCGATGCGATCGCCAGACTCGTTAGCCCAAGGCGCAATCCATTTCGTTCCCACCAGCGACGCAGCGTGTACATTCCGTTCCAGACGCTCTCCGTTACAAAAGGTTGATGCACCCTCAACAAACAATCGCGGTTGACCGGGGGAAGACCATCCGGCCAACCGCAACCAAATTTTACCAAGCTTTACAGATTGCGCGATCGACCGCTAAACACGCGCTCAAGCTGCTTGAAGTTTTCCAAAACGCGGCCTGTGCCCAACACCACGCAGCTTAAGGGATCTGCCGCGACGTGAACGACAATTCCGGTTTCGTGGCTGATCAGCGTGTCCAAACCTTTGAGCAGTGCGCCGCCGCCCGCGAGCATAATGCCGCGATCGATAATGTCAGCCGCAAGTTCTGGCGGTGTCCGCTCTAGTGTCCGCTTGACGGCTTCAATGATCACCGAAAGCGGCTCAGACATGGCTTCGCGAATTTCTGGTCCCTTCACTGTGACAGTTCGAGGCAGGCCGGAGAGCAAGTGCAGGCCGCGCACATCCATCATCGCATCGTCTTCTCCGGTCGGATAGCCGAGCCGATCACGATTTTGATTTCTTCAGACGTGCGCTCCCCAATCACGAGGTTATGCACTTTCTTCATGTACTGCGTGATCGCTTCGCTCAGTTCATCACCTGCCACCCGCACCGATTCACTCAGCACGGTTCCCTGCAAGCTCAAAACGGCAACTTCGGTTGTGCCGCCGCCGATGTCGATGATCATGTTTCCGGTCGGTTCGGCAACGGGAAGTCCGGCTCCGATCGCTGCTGCCACAGGCTCATCGATCAGGTAAACATCTCGCGCTCCTGCTTGTGAAGCGGCTTCCATGACGGCGCGGCGCTCAACGCCCGTCACACCGCTGGGAATGCCGATGACGATGCGGGGCGAAACCAAAGCGCGGCCTTCATGAACGCGGCGAATGAAGTGTTTGAGCATCAGTTCGGCAGTGTCGAAGTCGGCAATGACGCCATCGCGCAAGGGGCGCAACGCGACCACGTTGCCGGGAGTCCGTCCGAGCATTTTTTTAGCGTCTTCGCCAACGGCCAGAGGCGTTTTCGTCTCGTTGTCCATTGCGACAACAGACGGTTCTTGAAGAACAATGCCTTTGCCAGAAACATAAACGAGCGTGTTTGCAGTACCCAGATCGATACCCATGTCACGCGAGAACGAGAAGCGATTGAAAAAGCCACTAGCCTACTAAGCCCCCAAATATGCTTTGGTTTGCAATCTCTGTATAAGCGGGATACACAGTCGAAGCGAATTCTATTACGTTTTGCAGCGAGAGTCTAGTCGCTTCGATCGACTTGCTGCTTCAATTCACGTTCATTCACCCACATCGCAACAGTATAGTATTTTGACCGTTGCTAATTTAGAAATGACTGAATCGTTGAGGTTGTCAATTGTTCCGTCTGCCTGCCATCCTCGTCAGGACTGTCTAAATTGGGTAGAATAGACAAGAGTACTATTGTACTATTTACCTTGCGATCGCTCAATTAACCCAAGGAATCTAACACCAAGGAATCACTATGAGCCTAAACGTTGTCACGCTGGTGGGTCGCTGCGGTGGCGATCCGGATGTGAAATATTTTGAGTCGGGTTCGGTCAAGTGCAGCCTGACACTGGCAATCAATCGTCCGACCAAAAACAAAGAAACTGATTGGTTTAACCTGGAAATCTGGGGCAAAACGGCGGAAGTGGCCGCCAACTATGTCCGCAAAGGCAGCTTGATCGGCGTCAGCGGATCGCTCAAGTTTGAACACTGGCAAGACCGCAGTACGGGAGTCGATCGCACCAAGCCCGTGATCAAGGTCGATCGCCTCGACCTACTTGGCTCAAAGCGTGAAAATGAAGCAGACATGAGCTACAGCCCCAGCGACGAGTTTTAGGGTGGGGGTGTTTGGGTGTCGAGGGATGCGGGTGTCGGTGAGCAATCAGTAGCCGACACCTTTTGTGGCAAGGGCGATTTTTCGGGCGATCGCCCTCTCCAAAATTACGAAGGTAGAAGCCTGGATCTTAAGTAGAAGAAGTTGCGATCGTTTTTGTTGAAACTGCTCGTTTAGTTGAATGTTTCCTACTCGTAATTTGTAAATAAGGCGCTTGCGATCGCGCAATTTCTATCAGGAATTGATTGCTAACTAGGTCAGCTTAGAGCGAGTAAATCATCGCCTTGAAGTGCTGTAGCTGACAGTAAGAGCGATCGATTAGAATTTTGAGAGTCGATATAAATATTTCTTGTTATCGACCCATATTTTGGTCAAACTGTCAAGTTAAGTTTTCGCAAAAATAGCAGACGTAGCTGCTTTCGCATTTATCAAGCATTGTAAAAATATATTTCGAGTTTCTTATCAATTTGTGTCAAAACGCCGGAAACTCCAGAATGAGCCAGCGTTTTCTGATACAAAAACACATGTAGTCTTTTTGCGTACCTCAGCGTTTTTGCTCGCCCGAAGGCGGCGAAGCCATCGCCCTTTCCTGCTCCTCAATGGCGAAAGCAAAGCGTTCAGTCGTGTTCATCCAGGAGTCTCGCCACATGTTTACTCACGTCAAGCCCACGATCAGACATATCGAACCTGAAAACCTCCAAGGGCGATCGCTGATCAAGGTGGTCTATGTCGTGCTAGAGCCGCAGTACCAAAGCGCTCTTTCGGGAGCCGTGCGCTCGATCAACAAGACGAATCCAAATTTGGCGATCGAAATTAGCGGCTATTTGCTCGAAGAACTCCGCAGCCCCGAAAACTACGAAGCTTTCCAGCAGGATGTTTCTCAGGCGAACATTTTCATCGCCTCGCTGATTTTCATCGAAGATTTGGCCGATAAGGTGGTGGCTGCCGTTGAGCCACACCGGGACAAGTTGGATGCAGCGATCGTGTTTCCCTCGATGCCGCAGGTGATGCGCCTGAATAAGTTGGGTACTTTCTCGATGGCGCAACTGGGTCAGTCGAAGAGTGCGATCGCGCAGTTCATGCGGAAGCGCAAGGAAAAATCGGGCGCGGGATTCCAAGACGGAATGCTGAAGCTTTTGCAAACTTTGCCGAAGGTGCTGAAGTATCTGCCGATCGACAAAGCCCAAGATGCGCGAAACTTCATGCTCAGCTTTCAGTATTGGCTGGGCGGTTCGTCTGAGAACCTGGAAAATTTCCTGCTGATGCTGGTCGATAAGTATGTCGATGGCGCGAGCGGCAGGGAGAAAAGCCGCACGTACCGCGATCCCGTCACCTATCCC
>JAAUTJ010000167.1 GCA_012031475.1 Leptolyngbyaceae cyanobacterium SM1_3_5
CCGGCTGCTTTGCGGGCGGCTTGCGCTTCAAACCGCGATCGCTGATCGATCGGGTCGGTCAACTCCGAATAGCCGTTCGCCGTTTCACGTCCGACGATGTAAAGCTCGAAGCGTTCGACCAGTCCGGGCTGCGATCGATGCGGTTTTGCCAACGGTGAAATTTCGATCGGATAGTCGGTCACAAACGTCGGCTGAATCAGCGTTTCTTCCACTTTTTGCTCAAACGCTGAGGCCAGCAAGCGACCTGCGGACGGCGTACCGGTGATGTCTTTTTCGATCGCCACGCCTGCCGCCTTGAGTCGATCGATCAGTTCGGGAGCGACTTCCTGACCGAGGTAGGGCGTGAAGTCGATTCCGGTTGCTTCTTGCACCAGTTCGATCATCGTGGCTCGACGCCAAGGGGCGGTGAGATCGATCGCGCTTTCCTGATAGGAAATTTGCAGCGAATCGAGAACGGCATCAGCCGCTTCCAGAATCAGCGTCTCAGTCAGGGTCATCATGTCGAAATAATCGCCATACGCCTGATAAACTTCGATGCTGGTGAATTCGGGATTGTGGCGAGTCGAAACGCCTTCATTGCGAAAGATGCGACCGAGTTCGTACACTTTCTCGAAGCCGCCGACGACCAGCCGCTTCAGGTGCAGTTCAGTGGCAATGCGGAGATACAGTTGCAGGTCAAGCGTGTTGTGATGCGTGATGGAACGGGCGGGCATCTGCGCCTCCGGCTTCCGCTTGCAGAACGGGCGTTTCAATTTCGATGAAGCCCGATCGATCGAGATACCGCCGAATCGCGCTGGTAATCAACGCCCTGCGCCGAAACGTTTCTCGCGCTTCCGGGTTGACGATCAGATCGACATATCGCTGGCGATAGCGCTTCTCCACATCCGTCAAGCCGTGCCACTTATCCGGCAATGGCAACAGCGACTTGGTGAGAATCTGATATTGAGCGACATTGACCGACAGTTCCCCTTTTTCTGTGCGGCGAATCGTGCCTTTTGCGCCGAAAATATCGCCCACGTCCGTCAACTGCTTTAGGTGATTGAAGGCATCGGGATCGATCGCGCTCATCCCGTCTTGAACCTTCTGCTTGTCCAGATAAAGCTGAATTGTTCCCGTTTCGTCCTGCAACGTGAAGAAAGCCAGCTTGCCAAAGACGCGCCGCGCCATGATCCGGCCTGCGATCGATACTTCGCCCTCAACTTCTTCGCCCGCAGGCAAATCCGCATATTTCGCTTGCAGATCGGCGGCGTGATGCGTGATTTCCCAGCGGTAGGCGTAGGGATTGAAGCCTAGATCGCGAAGCTGAGCAACTTTTTCGAGGCGAGTGGCGCGGAGATCGTCGGAAGGCATTTTGGGGTGTCGGGTGTCGGGTGTCAGCGAAAAGGCAGGAGGCAGGAGGCAGAGGGCAGGAGACGAGGCAGGGAAATCAAAGCGCGGCTGTTTGGATTGGCCGACCCCTGATCCCCGACACCCGACACCCCTAATCTTGCTGATTCGAGAATTGATGAGCGCCGATCGCACCAAGAACGATCGCAACGGTCAGCAAAATTGGAATGCTGTACCAGGGAAATTCGCTCAGGGGTTGGAAGACGGCGGCGCGGAGGCCGATGCTGGTGTAGGTAAGCGGGAGGAGGTAGACGATCGCTTTCAGAGCAGCGGGCAAAGTCGTGGGATCAAAGAACGTTGCGCCCAAGAAGGACATGGGCACGATTAGAAAATTGTTGAGCAGGCCGACGCCTTCGAGCGATTTGACTTTCAGGCCGACGATCACGCCAAGCCGGAGAAGACGACGCAGTTAAGGACGAGCAGCAGCAGAAAAAGCGGGCTGACAAAGCTCCACTGGCGGGTGACAATCAGGGCGAGGACGATGACTGCGCCGGATGTCATCAGGCCGCGCACCACGCCCGCGAGCATTTTGCCCAAGAACAGGGCGATCGGATGGACGGGCAGCAGCAGAATTTCTTCAAACGTTTTGCTGTAAAGCCGTTCGCCGCAGATTGAAAAGGTCGTGCCGCCAAAGCAAATCGTCATGGAAGACAAGGCAACCATGCCCGGAAGAATGAACTGCAAGTAGCTTGCGCCCGCAGCGGGACGCATGACCGAATCGAGCGCACTGCCCAAGCCGAATCCGAAGGCGGCAATATAAATGAGTGGAGAGACGAGGCCGGAAGCGATCACCTGCGGCAGCCGAACGCGCAAATCGAGCCAGTCGCCCCAGAAAACCGTAAGGCTGTCGGATAGGATGTTGCGGGCGATCGATCGCTTGAAGCGGCGATTAAAACTGATTGACGGTTGAAGGGAGGGCGCAGCCACAATAAAACGCAACTCAACAATTCCTTTATTGTTGCATTCTCGATCGATTCATTTAAGAATTGCCAATTAATTCTTCTGAGGCGAAATGCCGAGTGGTGTGAAATGCGGAGCGAGAACCTGACGTTCTTTCCTTCAGGTTCTACACTGGAAGAACGATGCTGCTTTAACGTTGAGTGCGTATTTTGTAAAGCTTATGAGACGTAAACCGCCTGCTCGACCTTCTTCTCGCGATCGCGATCGAGACCGCGACATTGATCTCGACTATCGCGAACCGCCCGCACCGAAAACTGGCCTTGCTGCCACGCTCAACGCTGGCACCATCGCGATTTTGGCGGCTGTGCTGATGATCGGCATCGGCATTGGCATGTCGTTGACCTCGGTGGTGAGCAACACGACGGGAAATATTGCTTCGCGTGAAGCGATCGATCGCAGCGCTCCGAATGCGGAACTTTGCGTCCAGTTCGGGGCCAGCGCGATCACAATGGACATGCGGGCATTTGTGACGCTTAACCCGTTCAACGTGTACATTTCGCAGCCTTCAATGCAGCCCGGATGCGTCTTGCGGAGCAATAACTGGGCAATTCTGGAGCGGCCAAATCTCGTCACCGATCAGCAGGTGCGCGAATGTCGGCAGCGGATGAACACCTTCGGCTACACGGGTGACATCAACGACAAAACGGCTGCACCCAAAATCGACTGCATCTATCAAAACGATGCGGCTCGCAACCTGTTCCCGCAACTGGGCAACGGCGAGATACCGGAAACCGATCGCTTCTAAGCGCAATCTTAAATTTTCAAAGCGGGCATCAGTTCATCATTGATGCCCGCTTTTTCAAAGGGCGCAGTCTTAAATTTTCAAAGGTCGATCGCCGTTAAGCCTCTGGTTGGCATGGGAACGCTAGAGCTATCCAGTCGCAGCGGTTGCCATGTCTGTTCCTGATTCGATCGCACCTGTTCAGCCACGCCGCCAGCCCTCGCTGCAACAGATCCTCATCCTTCCCTTCGTCCTCCAACTTTGTGCAGCGGTGGGACTTGTTGGCTATCTTTCGTTTCGCAACGGCCAAGAAGCAGTAAACGATCTGGTCAATCAGCTTACTCAAGAGGCCAGCAATCAGGTGGATGCTCACCTTGATAGCTATTTGGCGCTGCCGCAGCAAATCAATCAGCTGAATGTCGAGGCGATCGCAGCGGGAGAGCTTGACCTGCAAGATTCTACCGCTGTAGAACACTACTTTTGGCGGCAGGCGAAAGTTTTTGCCGATCTGCCCTTTTTGGGATTTACCTTGCCGGATGGAGCGGAGGCTGGGGCCGGGCGCTGGCTGGATGGAAAAACGCTGCTGCTATACGAAAATCTGCCAGGAGACGGGCAGGTTTCAGAATACAAAGCTGACGATCGCGGCAATCGTGCCGGACTGGTGCAGCGCTTTGATTACGACCCGATCGAGCAAGGCGCGTTTCGAGAAATTGCTGCGATCGGCAAGCCAAGCTGGAGCAGCATTCAAGTTCCTCAAGTCAGCAACATTCAGGTGGCCGAGGGCGGCGCGAATATTCAAGCAGGCGCAGAAGAATCGCGAGTTGGCAACTATTCGTCTTACGTCTACACCACTGCTGGAGTGCCGTTTTATGACGAGAATCACCAGCTTTTGGGCGTGATGATTGCGGATTTGACGCTTTCAGACATCAGCCAATTTCTCCGCAGGCTTCAGGTCAGTCCTTCCGGGCAAGTTTTCATCATGGAGCGAGATGGAATGCTGATTGCCAGTTCCAGCAGCGAGTCGATTTTGCGAAAAGTGGGCGACGAAACTCAGCGCATCAACGCTACCGAAAGCTCTGATCCGCTAATTCGAGCCGTTGCAGGAGCGCTCAACAGCGATTTTGGCAAACTGGCCGACATCAAAACCAGCCAAAATCGATTTCCCATTCAACGGCCAGCGGCAGTTTGTGCGTGTCGAACCTTGGCGCGATCGGTACGGCTTGGACTGGCTCGTGATTGTAACCGTGCCAGAATCCGACTTCATGGCGCAAATCAACAAAAACACACGCACTACGATTTTCTTGAGCTTGGGCGCTTTGGTGACGGCGATCGCCCTCGGAATCCTCACCTCCCGCTGGATCACCAAGCCAATCTTGCGCCTCAGTCAAGCCTCGGAAGCGATCGCCAGCGGCAATCTTGATCAAACAGTCAATTGCGCCAAACGTGAACGAATTAGGATTGCTGGCGCGATCGTTTAACCGCATGGCGCAGCAGCTACGCGATTCATTTCAAGCGTTAGAAAAACCAACGTCGAACTCGAAGAGCGCGTTGAAGAACGCACCGTTGAACTGTTAGCCGCCAAGGAATCTGCGGATGCCGCTAACCAAGCCAAAAGCGAATTTCTCGCCAACATGAGCCACGAATTGCGAACGCCTCTGAACGGCATTTTGGGCTACACGCAAATCTTGCAGCGCGGCGAACCGCTGAGCGACAAAGGACGCAAAGGCATTGAAGTGATTCAGCAGTGCGGCTCCCACTTGTTGATGCTGATCAATGACGTTTTGGATCTGGCAAAAATTGAGGCTCGCAAACTCGAACTGCATCCGATCGATTTCTACTTGCCTGCTTTTCTCGAAGGCGTAACCGAAATTTGTCGCGTCCGCGCCGAACAGCAAGGCATTGACTTTCAAATTCAGCTTGATCCCGACTTGCCGATCGGCATTCGCGGCGACGAAAAGCGCCTGCGCCAGGTATTAATTAATTTGCTCAGCAATGCAATTAAATTTACGCCCACAGGCAGCGTGAGCTTTCGCGTGAAATCACAGCGAATTGAGAGCGATCGCCCCGCCTACCGATTACGCTTTGAAGTGATTGACACGGGCATCGGCATGAGCCGCGATCAGCTTGACAAAATCTTTCAGCCGTTTGAGCAGGTCAGCGACATCAAACGACAAGCTGAAGGCACAGGTTTGGGATTAGCAATCAGCCAGAAAATTGTTGCCCTGATGGACAGTCAAATTGAAGTGCAAAGTGAATCGGAAAAAGGCAGCACTTTTTGGTTTGAAGCTGAATTTCTTGAAGCAAAAGATTGGGCACAATCTGCTAGAGTTGTGCGGCAGGGAACGATCGCAGGCTACCAAGGCAAAAAGCGCACAATTCTTGTCGTTGATGACAAATGGGAGAATCGATCGGTAATCGTGAATCTGCTAGAACCGATCGGATTTGCTGTGATTGAAGCGATACAGGGCAAGCAGGATTCGAGCAGGCGATCGCCCATCAGCCTGACCTGATTATCACCGATTTGCTCATGCCTGTTGCCGACGGTTTTGAATTAATTTGTCGCCTTCATGCGTCTGAAGTGGGTCGCAAAATTCCGATTATTGCGTCTTCGGCCAGCGTCTTCGCGACCGATCAATACAAAAGCATTGATGCAGGTGCAGCAGCATTTCTGCCAAAGCCAGTGGAAGCTGAAGCGCTGATGGAGATGCTGCGTCAATATTTACAGCTTGAATGGATTTATGAAGATGTGGAAATGAACGGCGATCGCACAAGTTCCAATCTAGAAGCCATCATTCCACCCGAAGCAGCAATACTGGAAACACTATATGACCTGATTGAAGATGGCGATATACAGGGCGTTCTGGCGATCGCCGCTCGGCTTCAATCGGAGGAAAAGCCATTTTCATTCGCTCAGCAACTTCATCAGCTTGCTAGCAATTTTCAAATCAAGCGACTGCAAGCTTTAGTGGAGCAATACTACCAGCCAAAATCGTAAACTGCATTCTAATTTTTAGCAGAAGAGGATCTGATCATGGCTGCTGCAAACACCGACTCAATTTTGATTGTGGATGACAATCCCACCAATTTATCGCTGCTCTCAGAAACCCTCAATTGTGCTGGTTTTCGGGTTCGCGTTGCGATCGATGGTGAGAGCGCGATCGACTTGTGCGATCGCAATCCGCCTGCCTTAATTCTGCTAGATGTGCAAATGCCGGGAATTGATGGCTTTGAAACTTGTCGCCGCCTAAAAAGCAATCCGGCGACTCGATCGATTCCGATTATTTTCACCACTGCTCTAACCAATACTGACAACAAGACGAAAGGATTTGCGCTGGGCGCAGTGGACTATATTCCGAAACCATTTGCCCAAGAAGAAGTGCTAGCCAGAGTGCAAGTGCATCTGCAACTCAAGCATCTAACCAATTCTTTGGAACAGCAGGTGAGCGATCGTACTGCTGCTCTCCGACAAGCACAATTTCAGCTTATTCAACAAGAAAAGCTTTCAACATTAGGCGAATTGCTTGCAGGAGTTGCTCACGAAATTAACAATCCGATTAATTTTTTGGTCAGCAACATCAATCCGCTACGTGAATATGTCGAGGGCATGATTGAAATTATTCAGCTTTACCAGCAAGAACATCTTCAGCCAAGCGCTGATCTGACAGAAGCGATCGACAATTTAGATCTAGAGTTTGCCCTAAAAGACATCGCAAAAATTCTCGATTCGATGACGCTGGGAGCAGAACGGATCAAAAATCTTTCTGTTTCGCTGCGAACGTTTTCTCGTGCCGATCGTGATGAAAAAGTGCCCACGAATTTGCATCACGGACTCGACAGCACCTTGATGATTTTGCAGCATCGCCTCAAGTCGAAGCGTGATCACACAGCGGGAAAAGAATACAATCGTCCCCCGATCGAAGTGATCAAAACTTACGGAAATCTACCAGAAGTTTGCTGCTATCCCAGCCAGATGAACCAGGTGTTTATGAACATTTTGGCAAATGCGATCGATGCGATCGATGAAGCCGCCGCAACAGACAAAGCCGACCCAATTCCGCAGATTCAAATCACAACTGAATCTGATTCAGAAGGCTGGGTAGTGATTGAAATTGCCGATAACGGTTTGGGCATTACAAGCGACACGAAGCAGCGATTGTTTGAGCCATTGTTCACGACAAAACCTGTCGGCAAAGGAACCGGATTGGGACTCTCGATCGCCCATCAAATCATCGTGGAAAAACACAACGGTAGCCTCAGCGTTTACTCTCAGCGCGGACAAGGCGCAAAATTCATCTTGAAAATTCCTGCCTCGCCCACTGATTGCTAAAGATCAAGATTTCTACTGCGGCACATCTTCAATCAGTCGTACCTCAAACACCTGATTTGGCTGAATCACAACGGCATCCGGCGGTTCAAGATAAGTCGTGGCTGCACCCGCAGCGGCTCCACCCAGCAAGCCCAAGCCGCTGAAACCACCCAGCAGCGTTAAGGCCAGTGCGCCGATCGCAGAATGCACGATCAGATCTTCGCTGGAAGTGGCGCGATCGCCTCCCACCACTGCCGCTGCACCGTTCAAGCGAATGGTTCGATCGCCCACTGCAACCGCCTGTGCCACAAATCGACTGCCGCTGCGATCGACTTCAAATCGACCAATCACCTGCGCTCCAGCAGGCAAAATTGTTTCCCCTGCGGCATCGCGAATCGGATTTTGCAAAATCAGCACTTCCTGACGCGGACGACCCGACTCAATTTCGATCGCCGCCTCACGCGGATAGCGCAAGCTCAACACCGTACCTGCTGGCAGCAAAACAGAGCTACGTCGCGCATTCAAGGGCATGACGGGCGGCGGCTGACCAAATTCCACGTTGTTCGCGGGCGCGGCGGGTTGGCGAGGAGGAGCCGAGTTTAAGGGCGGCACTGTCACCTGACTGGGCGAAACTTGGGACGGCAGAGCGGGCGGCAGTTCGATCGCAACCGAAGCCGCTGCTTGAATCGTCGGCGGGGCGACTGGGGCAGGCTGGACGGGCGCGATCGACGGAACCTGAACGCTCAGCGGTTGAGCAGGTGCGCTCTGGACGGGCGGATCGATCGCAGGCGGCAGCATTATTGGATCTCTGGCAGGCAAATCTGGCTCAGCGGGGCGATCGGGCAGGCGAACAGACGGCGCAGGTGGCGTATTCAAGGCAACCGTAGAAGTCGCAGACGTAGAAGGCAAAATGGTTGTTTCGGTCGGATCGATCGCCGTTACGTTCGTCTCAAACGCTGCGGCTGTGCCATTCGTAGATAGAGTAGACGGATCGATTGGAGGCGGCGGAATGGTTGCCGCAGGTTCGATCGGAATCTCGATCGCGTTTGGCTCTAGCGGCGGCAAGGTTGCAGGCGTCACAGGGGGAACGCTTGGCGGCAAGACAGCGGGGCGCAACCGGCGGAGCGATCGCAACAGGC
>JAAUTJ010000168.1 GCA_012031475.1 Leptolyngbyaceae cyanobacterium SM1_3_5
TCAGCCGTTTGACTACATGACTCGCGAACTGTCTGAGAAAGATATCTAGGCAAAGTTTTAAGAAACGACAAGAGATCGTGCGTCAGAAACATAAATTTCTGACGCGATTTTTTGTTGGGGTTTTATCCTTGGGAAGCCCCCCAAATCCCCCAAAATTGGGGGAATTTGAGGATCGCTAGTTAGTTTCCCATTGGGAGTGATCGCTGCTCCGAACTGGGCGGGACGGGCGCATACAAGGGGCGGTCGGGGTCGCGCAAAATCACTTCGCGGACAAACCGAGCGATCGCCCGCTGCGCCAATCCGGTCGCGATCTTTTGTCCCATCTGCTGCGTTTCCGGTTTTGCCAAAATGCGCGGCAAAACTGAGGCGAACTTCATCGGATCAAAGCCGCGTGTCCCTCTGAGAATGTCGAGAATTCGCAGCAGGTGATCGAGGTTTTGCGCTCTTCGGGTGAAACGGCGGGCGTGTTGGCGGGCGGCTGTAGACCGAGCCAGCCCCAGAAGGTATGCGTCGCGTTTTCGATCGCCAATCGCGAGTAAACATCGATCGATCGGACGATCTCGTTGACGAGATATTCGCGGATGAACTGGCCGCGATCAGAGAATAGAAACTCCAGCGTTTGATCGGCCACGAGGCTCATATCGTATTCTTCGCTGCCCCTGGCATTTTTTAACAGATTCTCCAGCCGATTCCAGCGGAAGCTGCCATCTTTGAACAGCAGATCGCGCAGTGAATCACGCAGTTCTGGAGATTGATCGGTAAGCAATCGTTTGGCAACGTAAGGATAAGCCTGACTTAATACTTTGAAGTCGGGATCGGCGCTGATGGCGATGCCTTCCAGCGTGACGAGCGATCGAATAATCAAGGCATAGTAAGCCGGAACGCGAAACGGATATTCATACATCAAAGCCGATAGCTGGTCGGTCATGCTTTTGATGTTGATTTCGGCAACGCTTGCGCTGAGGGCATCGTTGAAAACGGCGGCAAAAGCGGGCACGATCGGCGTGAGATCCGTGTCGGGTGTGAGGAATTCCAGCTTGACATAATCTTTCGCCAGTCCTTCAAAATCGCGGTTGACCAGGTGGACGATCGCCTCGATCAAGCCATAGCGCTGATACGGCTTGATTTCGCTCATCATCCCGAAGTCGAGATAGGCGAGTTTGCCGTCCGGCATTGCCAACAAGTTACCGGGATGCGGATCGGCGTGAAAGAAGCCGTGTTCCAACAGTTGGCGGAGCGAACACTGAACGCCGACATCAATCAGGTGGGTGGCATCAATGCCCATTGCGCGAATCCGATCTAGCTGCGTCAGCTTCACGCCCGTAATCCACTCCATTGTCAGGACGCGACGGGCAGTATATTCCCAGTAGATGCGCGGCACGTAGACATCTGGCAGTTGGCCGTAAAGCTGGGCGAACCGCTCGGCGTTGTGGCCTTCTTGGGTGTAGTCCATCTCCTCGAAAATTCGAGCGCCAAACTCATCGGTGATGCCAACGAGATCGCTGCGGATTTGCTTAAAGGTGTTGGTTGCCCAGCGCGACAGCCGCCGCAGAATGTAGATGTCCAGCGCGATCAGTTGCGCCAGTCCGGGACGCTGCACCTTAACGGCGACCGTTTCCCCGGTTTTCAGCTTGCCTTTGTAAACTTGGCCGAGGCTGGCTGCGGCGATCGGCATGGGCGAAAGTTCGGCGTAGATATTTTCGGGTCGATCGCCCAACTCTTCCTCGATAAACCGAAACGCGACCTCGTTCGGAAACGGCGGCAACTGGTCTTGCAGCTTCGTCAATTCTTCCAGATACAAAGGCGGCACCAGATCCGGTCGCGTCGAAAGCGCCTGCCCGATTTTGATGAAGGCTGGCCCCAACTTGGTGACAATTTTGCGGACCTGTTCCGCCCGTTTGGGTTGCTTTTCGATCGTCTGTCCGGTGCGCTGATCCCACCACAGATTCAAGGCGAAAAATACGAACGGCATGGCGATCGCCCACAGCCGACCCCACACCTGAAACGGACGGCGGCGATAGTGCGCTTCGATCGCGTCTGGGTCATAGCGCAAGGCGGGGGTTTGAGAACTGCCGATGTTGGCGGGTTTGAGCGCGTCCGGCAGCGGATCGGCCAGGATCTCAGCGGGCAGCGATCGATCGATCGATTCGGTTTCGGGCGCGGTAACAAGGGTCATAGGGTAGGGGCGAACGTAAACAGTTCTGTTAAGTATTGTATCGGGTGAATCGGTTCGATTCCAGAATTTCCAAATCGCAATTCCCGCAGGCAGATCGATCGGGCAATCATTCCCGACCAAAGTGAACATCAGCACTAGATTCAAGCAACAGCCACTAAACTGAAGGTTAGACCATCGGTGAAAGCACTCCTTTTAGTTTCTTTGGCGCTGTTGCAATCGGCATCCTTCGTATAGATCAACCTTCATTCATGCTGATCTCTCTTCAGATTGAGAACTTTGCCCTGATCGATCGCCTGGAACTGGACTTCAGTGCGGGTCTAAACGTTTTGACGGGAGAAACCGGAGCCGGAAAATCAATTATTCTCGATGCGCTGGATGCGGCTTTGGGCGGCAAAGTCGGGTCGCGATCGATCCGCACGGGAGCCGATCGCGCCTCGATCGAAGCGACGTTCAAGCTGGATGCCGATTTGCGATCGTGGCTGGAAGCTGAGGAAATTGAACAATTAGACGAAGAGGCGATCGTCTGTAGCCGCGAGTTGACGGCGGGGAAAAGTGTGCGGAGTCGATCGCGAGTCAACGGCGTTCTGGTCAACAAACAGCAGATGGACGCGCTGTATGAACGACTGGTGGAAATTACCGCTCAAGGCCAAACCGTCCAGCTTGGACAACCGGGATTGCAGCGCGGCTGGCTGGACGGCTTTGGCGGCACGGATTTAATTGCCCAGCGCGAAAAGGTTGCAGCAGCTTTTGCGAACGCTCAACAAGCTCTACAGGCTCTGGAGAAACGCCGCCAGTTTGAGCAGCAGCGCTTGCAGCAGCTTGATCTGTTTGAATATCAGGCGAAAGAACTGTCTGAAGCCGATTTGAGCGATCCCGACGAACTGGCGAATTTGGAGCAGGAACGCCAGCGGCTCAGCCACAGCGTCGAGCTTCAGCAGCAAAGCTACGAAGTCTTTCAGGCGCTCTATCAAAACGACAGCGGCAAAGCGGCCTCTGATCTATTGGGCAAGGCCGAAACGGTTTTGACCGATATGCTGCGCTATGACGAGCAGGTGCAGCCGATTCTGGATATGGTCAGCAGCGCTTTGGCGGATATTCAGTCGGCCAGTCGCGAAATTAGCGCCTATGGCGACGGGCTGGAAACCGACCCGGAACGCTTGCAGGAAGTCGAGTCGCGAATCGTGCAGCTTAAGCAGATCATCCGCAAATATGGGCCGACTTTGGCCGACGCGATCGCCCACAACGAGCAAGTCCAGCGCGATCTGGCGGAAATTAGCGGCACGGGACAATCGATCGAAGTTTTGGAAGAACAATACGACAAGCGACAGGCCGAACTCGTTGCCCAGTGCGCCAAGCTGACCAAACTGCGGCAGGAAGCAGCCCGATCGATCGAAGCCCTGCTGATTTGCGAACTCAAACCGCTGGCAATGGAAAAAGTCCAGTTTGAAGTCGAAATCGCCCCGATCGCACCCGCCGCGCATGGAGCCGATCGAATCACGTTTGTCTTCAGCCCGAATCCGGGTGAACCGCTCCAGCCGCTCAACGCGATCGCCTCCGGTGGCGAAATGAGCCGCTTTCTGCTTGCCCTGAAAGCCTGTCTGTCTCAGGTCGATGCGATCGGCACGATGGTGTTTGACGAAATTGATGTGGGCGTGTCGGGTCGGGTGGCGCAGGCGATCGCCGAAAAGCTCTATCAGCTGAGCCTCAGCCATCAGGTCTTGTGCGTGACGCACCAGCCGATCGTCGCAGCAATGGCCGATTCGCACTTCCACGTGGATAAGCAGGTGATTGACGAAGTAAAACGAAACGGGTCAAAGGCGAATGGGTCGCAGGCGGAAGACGTGCGAACAGTGGTGCGCGTCCGCCAGCTTGACGAAGCCGATCGCCGCGAAGAACTCGCCCAAATTGCCGGAGGCCGATCGGCACAAGAAGCGATCGCCTTTGCCGAATCGCTGTTGACACAAGCCGCCCACGCTCGATTGACAACTGCACCCGCCGCGAATACAGTGAGCCAATCCGCGCCGCCTGCTGCCACCAAGAAGACCAAGGCGCGATCGAAAAAATAGGAGATGCGATCATGCGATCGAGCTTGAAGCAGCTTTCCTTTCGCTTACCAGCAGATGTGGAAAGCCCCCTCAATCCCCCACTCGTGGGGGACTTCCGATCTGGCCTACTGCAAGTAAAATCTAATCAGAACGCGCTCGGCTCCCAAAACTCACCCACACCGTCAAAGTCCCCAATTCATGGGGGATCTAGGGGCGAAAAGCACCAAGCACTCAGCAGATCAGCTTACGCCTCGTTCTGACAACGGCCTTTTTGCTCTTGCCAAGCTCGATCGCCCGTGCCGCCGATCCTGACGACCTTGCTCAGCTTTTGCAGTACGGCTTTTGTACGGCCTGCGATCTATCCGGCGCGGACTTGAGCGGCATGAATTTTGAAGGGGCGGTGTTGACCGGATCGATTTTTACGGGCGCAAACCTCAGCGGCGCGAATTTGCAGCATACGGACTTGAGCCACGCGATTTTGAACGCCACGAATCTGAGTGGGACAAACTTCAGCTTTGCCAATTTGAACAACGCCAGCCTTTCGGGAGCTAGAATGCAGCCTGCGGCAAACTTTACCGGAGCGGATTTGCGCGGAGCCGTGATGCCCGGAGGCGTGATTCGATCGAACGAAGCGCCACAGGTTCCCCAAATTGGCGAAATGATGCAGTTCCCGACGACCAATCCCGCTGTGCCGACCGATCGCGTACAAGTGCATCCGCTGGGTGAAGCGCTGCCCCTGCCGACCACCGACCCGCGACTGCCCGAACCCGCAAATCCGACTGAGGTGCTGCAAATGCCCACGACGAATTTAGCAGTTCCCACACCGCAAAATGCGCCCGATCCCTTCCAGGCCAATCCGCTGCCGCGACCAACGACGAGTCTGGGCGGTTCACAAGGGCGACAGTGGAGCCGTAGCGATCGCCGCATCGTCAGTCAAAAAATCACCTGCCTTCTAAAAATGGGAAGCAGGCGATACATGGAATCAAATGAGTAGTCTAGATGTGCAGTCTAGATATGAATGCCGCACTCGGTTTTGTTGGAGCCGCGCCAGCGTCCAGCCCGTTCGTCTTCACCATCGCGCACCGGAGTGGTGATCGGTTCGTCGCCGATGCTGGGATAGCCTTGATCGTGCAGCGGATTGTAGATCATTTTGTGTTCCGCCACATATTCCCACGACTTCTCGCGTGTCCAGCTTGCCAGCGGATTGACTTTGAGACGCTGCTGCGAATCGAGTTCAAGCACGGGCATATCTGCACGGGTGACGGCTTGGTCGCGGCGGCGTCCGGTGATCCAGGCGATCGCGCCCAACTCCTGCAAGCCGCGCTGAAGCGGTTCAATTTTCGTCAGGTGGTGAAACTGGGTGATGTCGCGATCCCACAGGGCATCGCCGTACCGAGCGGCGAATTCGTCGCGGGAGTTGATATCGGGAATTTTGTACACTTGCAGATTCAGGTTATAAATCTGCTCGGCTTTCTCGACGAGTTCCAGCGTTTGCGGAAAGTGGTAGAGCGTGTCGAGAAACAGCACGGGAACCGGAGAATTTGGCTGAAGCTGACGATAGAGAAGGTCGGTAATCAGGACATCATCCACGTTAAACGCGCTCGTTTGCACCAGTCCAGTCGGAATGTTAGCCGTACACCAAGCCAGGATTTCGGCAGGATGGGCAGTGTCAAATCGCTGATTGAGTTCAGCTAAATCAAGATTTTGCAGGACACTGGCGGCTGAAGCGGCGGCTGGGGTCGAGGCGGGCGTGGAGCTTGTCGTCATACCTGGATTACTCGATTTTTTGTAGTCTAGACTTCATGAATCATCATATCTCGAAATGGCACTAAGCCGATCGAGAAATGCGCTTTAGGAACAATTACCCAACCGTCGATGCACCTGATTCTTTACAGTAAACCGGGCTGCCATTTATGCGAAGGACTGCAAGAAAAGCTCGCTCAAGTCCAACCGTCGATCGATCTCGAAGTGCGCGACATCACGACGCGATCGGATTGGTTCGATGCTTATCAGTACGAAATTCCCGTTTTGGTCGCCGTCAATGAGGCAGGCGAAATGCAAATTCTGCCTCGACTTTCGCCCCGCGCCAGCCTCACCCAAGTGGAGCAGATGCTACAGAAATACCTTCAAAATGGTTGAAAATAAGCCCAGATGTGAGGAGGTGTTGACATGAAACTGCGCGACCTGCTAGCCAATCTGCCCGATCTGACTGTGCCCGATCATCCGGCTTTGGAGTCCACTGTGAAAGGGCTGACGACGAATTCGCACGCGGTTCAGCCCGGAGATTTGTTTTTGGGACTGCCGGGAACCCGCGTGGATGGCGGCGAGTTTTGGCCGAGCGCGATCGGGGCAGGCGCGATCGCCGCTGTGGTTTCTCCCAGTGCCGCTGAAAAAATGCCGCTGCCCGAAGTCAATCCGTGCCTCGTCACCAGCCCGGACATGACCCGCACCAGTGCCGAAATTGCCGCCGCCTTTTACGGACAGCCGACGCAAACGCTTCAGCTTGTTGGCGTTACGGGCACAAACGGCAAAACGACGACGACGCACCTGATCGAATTTCTGCTGACTGAGGCAAAGCGATCGACCGCCCTGCTGGGGACGCTCTACACCCGCTGGCCGGGGCATCAGCAGACCGCTTTGCACACCACGCCGTTTGCCGTCGAGCTTCAGCAGCAGTTTTCCCAAGCGGTGCAGGCTGGATGTACGACAGCCGTAATGGAAGTCAGTTCCCACGCTTTGGCGCAGGGTCGCGTCTGGGGCTGTCAGTTTGAGGTCGCCGTCTTCACAAACTTGACGCAAGACCACTTGGACTTTCATCGCGACATGGACGATTACTTCGCCGCAAAAGCCTTGCTGTTTGATGTGGGCTATCTGCGCGGCAGGGCGATCGTCAACCTGGATGATCCCTACGGACGCCAACTGATTGCCCAATTGGGTGAAAAAGCCTGGTCATACAGCACTCAAGATTCGACCGCTGATTTGTGGACGAGCAATCTTGCCTACAGTCCCGACGGCGTGACGGGAACGCTGCACACGCCCAACGGTGAAGTTGCATTTCGATCGCCCTTGGTCGGTCAGTTCAACCTCTCGAATCTGCTCGCTGCTGTCGGAGCCGCTTTGCATCTCGGCTTGGAACTTGACGAAATCGCGAGGGCGCTGCCGATGTTCAGCGGCGTTCCCGGACGGATGGAGCAGGTGCAACTCCCCGATCAGGACATCAGCGTGATTGTTGATTATGCTCACACGCCGGACAGCCTGGAAAATCTGCTGAAGGCGGCGCGTCCGTTCATTTCAGGCCGGATGATTTGCGTGTTTGGCTGTGGCGGCGATCGCGACCGCACCAAACGGCCTCAGATGGGCAAAATCGCCGCAGAACTGGCGGATTGGGCGATCGTCACGTCCGACAATCCGCGCACCGAAGACCCGCAGCGGATTTTGCAGGACATTCTGGCCGGAATTCCTGATACGGTTGAGCCGCTCGTGCAGGTCGATCGCGCCCAAGCAATTCGCACCGCAATTTTGCAAGCCGAACCGGGAGACGGCGTGTTGATTGCCGGAAAAGGTCACGAGGACTATCAAATTTTGGGAACCGAAAAGTCCACTTTGACGATCGCGAACAGGCACGAGCCGCGATCGCAGAGCGACAAGGCTAACTGAAGATCTGGCATCGGCTGCATGACCCGCCCTGAAATAAATTTCGGGCTAAAAGCTCAAGTCAGTTGAAACTGACTGAAAACCACATCAGGGTTGTAACCCGTTTGAACGGGTTTGCGCTGTTAGCCCGAATTTTAATTCAGGGCGGTGTCGCGACAGGTGCAAGATCCGAGCTAAACCGCAGTTCTGCTGAGGGCTTCCAGTGCTGCGAAGCTCTCCAGGTTGTCGCGGTACAGTCGATCGAACAGCGGATAGATGCGCTGATAGGCGGCGCTGTTCGATCGATCGGGCTGATACGAATCTTGAATCTGCACGAATTTCTGCACGTCTTCGAGGGAATCGATCGCGCCCACTGCCGCCATCGCCAGCACTGCCGCCCCAAAGCCGCTGCCCTCGGTGATGGCGGGAACTTGCACTTCGCAGCCGCACAAATCCGCCATCAGTTGCAGCCAGATTGGAGAGCGGGCAAATCCGCCGGAAGCGCGAAACGCTTGCGTCTTGCCGCTCAAATCTTCGAGGGCGGCGTTGATGCTGTAGACGGCGAACAAAATGCCTTCCAGGGTCGATCGAATCAGGTGCGATCGCGTGTGGTGCAGTCCACGCCAAAGCAAAACGACC
>JAAUTJ010000169.1 GCA_012031475.1 Leptolyngbyaceae cyanobacterium SM1_3_5
GGTTTAGGGGTGGGGTCGGCAGAGGCAGGAGGCAGAGGACAGAGGGCAGTTCGGATTGTCCGCTCCCCGACACCCAACCCCCGATCTCTGGCATCTCCTCCGACGAATTCTTCTCCGCCACTCGCCGCAGGGGGAAAACCTTTGCTGTAAAGTTGACAGTATGTATGACGATGATGACTTCACGGTTCTAGAAGCCGAGATTGAAGCTGGCAGCCCGCTCGATCAGATGGAAGCGCTGAGTGAGGAAGAAGAAACCGCTCAGCCTGATTCCGATGCAATGCTGCTGTTGCTTGACGCGCCGCAAAATCAGCAGCGGATGCTGGCAGCGCGAGCATTTTGCGAACTGGAAGACGATCGCGCCATTCCCGCTTTGATCCGCCTGCTCAATGATGTCTGTCCGCTGATTCGCGTCAGTGCCGCTTACGGCTTGGGGCGCAATCCCAGCCCTGATGCGGTCGAGCCGCTGATTGCTCAACTGGGTCGCGACTGGAACGGCTATGTGCGAAAAGGCATCGTCTGGGCGCTGGGCAACTGCCGCGATCGCCGCTCCCTTCCTCCTTTGATCGATGCGCTTAAAACCGACATTTCTGCTGTCCGCCTCTGGGCTGCAAGCGCTCTAGCACAAATGGCAAATGTCGGCTATGAAACGATCATCGCCGCGATGCCACCGCTGATTGAAGCCTTGAGGCAAGACCCGGAAGCCGCCGTGCGAAGCAATTGCGCGTGGACGATCGGTCAACTGTGCCGCGAACTGCCCTCAAACGTGGTGTATGCGACGGCGATCGATGCCCTAATCGAAGCTTTTGCCGAAGACGAAGAACTCGGCGTCCGCGAAGATGCCCGAACCGCCATGCTGAAAGTGGGCGATCCGCGTGGTTTGCAGGTGATTGAAGAAATCGAACGCGACGGCTTGCTGTAGGAATTGATGCTTGGGGGGCGATCGAGTTTTGCAGTCGGGGTATTGTGCAGAAAGTTTCCACATATTCACCCGATCCGGAACGTTATGCAGAAAGTTTCCGCATAATAACTTGTTAGGCTAACAGTTGATAGAGGAGTGATATGAAACTAGAAGTCAGTGATTGGGGCACGTGGGAGAAATTCAGGGATGCTCAGCAAGAGATTCTTTTACCCGCTGGTCAAGTTGCCACATCCCTGTTTCTGTTGCGGTATGTTGATGTCGGAGAAGCTCAGCAAGGTACGATCCTATTGATGCATGGAATCCCGACTTGGGGTATCTCTACCATGCAGTTATTCCAATCCTAGTAGGTGCTGGATATCGAATTTTGGCTCCAGACTTTCTGGGTCATGGATGGTCTGATCGCCGCGATCGCTTCGATCGATCCTTTCAAGATCAAGCACGTATGATCATTGCCCTTTTATCAGCCCTTAAATTGGAATGCGTTGATGTTGTTGGGCACGATACTGGCGGCGCGGTTGCTCTAATTCTAGCGATCGAGTATGCAAACTATGTGAATCGTCTTGTTATCTCAAATTCAGTCTGCTATGACAGGTTTGACGATGATATGCTCAACTTTGGACACCCTCTAAGGTGGAAAAATCGTTCGATAGCAGATTTGGTCGAAGCTCTTGAAGAAAGTCTCGCAGCAGGTCTTTCCGACCAGGAACGACTCACACCTGAATTTCGGCAAGGCATCGTTGCTCCCTGGGCTAGTGAAGAAGGTAAGCTAAGTTTGCTTCGGAATGCTTCTGCGCTCAATGCCAACCAAACGATGGCGCTCGTCGATCGTCATGGAGATATCTCTGCTCAGACAATGATTCTCTGGGGAATGGATGACCCTTGGCAGAAATCGGAAGACGGTAAGCAATTGGCTCAAGAAATTCCTGGCGCTGTGTTCCGCGCAATTGATAAAGCTTCACATTGGGTACAACAAGATGCACCCGAAAAGTTCTCTACAGCGCTATTAGAATTTTTCGCCATCGCGCCTAACAGTTTCACTGCACCGGAACACCCTAATATGGTCGGTTAAGGTGAAAATTTTATCTGCGTCCGGTGAGCGCGATCGTTATCTCTCTAGTCTATTGGTGAAACAGCGCTTTAAGAGTACGCTTGGAGTATCCAGCAATATAGAGTAATGCAAAAGTTGCTTATAGTTGAACAAGTGTTTGCAGTGACAGGTCGTGGTGTCATCGTTGTACCTGAAATCTCCGCTGACCAAGCTCCAGAAACACTGCCAAACTCAGTGACGCTCAAACGACCTGATGGTACAACTGCCAACACCAAAGCTGCTTTTCATATTGCACATGTTCAAACTCGATCCGTTGAACACCCTTTAGAAATCTACAAAATCTTACGTTACACTTGCTTCTTAGAAGATATTGATAAAGCTGCTGTTCCAGTCGGAACAGAAATATGGATTGAACAACACGAAACGCTAAAATTACAAGGAAAAGCTTTCTAATAGGCAAGGTGTTATGTTCCAAACAACCGAACATTGTCATGTTGTTAGAAATAGTGAGATTTTGAGCGGTGAACCAATTATTAAAGAAACAAGGACTTCGGTTCGATCGATCGTAGAAATGTGGCGACTTGGGGTTTCACCAGAAGAAATTCCTCATCGCCTGCCACACCTGAGCTTATCGCAAGTATTCGATGCTTTAAGTTATTACTTAGATCATCAGGCGGAAATCAATGATTATATTGAGCGTAATCGCATTCCTGATGAGCTAATCGATCCACGAGTTCAGTAAGCATGATTGATATTTTTATTCATGCTTACTTGGATGAAGATGTTGATGTGCTTGTAGCAAGTTTGCTGCGCTCTCGTGGCTTTGAGGCAACCACTGCACAGCAGGCGGGACAGCTTGGCAAAACCGATGTAGAACAATTGGAATATGCTGTGAGCCAAAGAGCAGCAATTCCTACACACAATCGGACTGATTTTGAGAATCTCGCAAAGGAATATTTCGAGCAAGAGAGGATGCACTACGGGATCATCGTTGCTGTGAGAAATCCATATCAGGAGGTTGTCCGTAGGCTACTTGCAATTCTAAATAGCACAACCGCAGACGAGATGGAAAATCAGATCCTCTACGTTTAATGACCAGTGCAATGGCTAACTTCACCAATCTGCTGTTTTTCTTTCGTACTCAAAGAACAGCGATCGCAACCCCTCCACATCAAACAAATTAGATCCCGACGATCGCAAATTTTCAGTGAATCGATCGCTTCTAGCGCGGTGAAATTTCCAAGTCGGTCACGGCGGCTAGGAGATCCGATTGCAAGGTGCGATCGAGGACATCGCTCTGCTTCAAATGGTGAATTCTGAGGCGACGAGCTTTGAGCCGATCCCCGCATCGGTAAAGATTTCTAGCAAAAGCGCGTGGGGAATGCGTCCGTCGATGATGTGGGCGGCGCGGACACCTTGGGCGAGCGATCGCACACAGCAGTTCACTTTGGGAATCATGCCGCCGCCCACCACGCCTGAATCGATCAGTTGACGAGCCTGGTTGATGTCGAGCGTTGAGATCAGCGTGGTTGGGTCGCGATAGTCGTGCAAAATTCCGGCTGTGTCTGTCATCAAAATCAGCTTTTCTGCCCCCAAAGCGGCTGCCAGTTCGCCCGCCACGATGTCAGCGTTGATGTTGTAAGCCTGTCCGGTTTCGTCTGCGGCCACGCTGGACACGACCGGAATATAGTTATTTTCCACCAGGGTACTCAAGATGTTGGCATCGACGCTGGTGACTTCGCCCACAAAGCCGATGCCTTCTTGTCCGGCGGGACGCGCCTTGAGCAAGTTGCCGTCTTTGCCGCACAGCCCGATCGCTGACCCGCCCGCCTGATTGATCAGTTCGACAATTTCCTTGTTGACGCGCCCAACCAGCACCATTTCCACCACGTCCATCGTCGGGGCATCCGTGACGCGCAGCCCGTTTTTAAACTGCGGCTCAATGCCCAATTTTTCCAACCAAGTATTAATTTCGGGGCCGCCACCATGAACGACGATCGGACGCAGGCCGACGCAGGCGAGAAACACAATGTCCCGCATGACGGTGGCTTTGAGGCTGCTGTCTTTCATCGCTGCGCCGCCGTATTTGACGACGATCCGGCGTCCGGCAAACTGCTGAATGTAGGGCAGTGCTTCGCTCAAGACGCGCACTCTGGTCGCTTCGGCCTTCCGAATATATTCGCTGGTGGTATCCATCCGCTGAGGCAAATCCAAGGAAAATTATTCTTGTGCAGTGTAGCAGGTGCAGTTTGGAAAAACTGTTCGATCGATACTTCTGAGCGGTTAGGGATCAGGAAAAAAACCAGTCGCCATTCGTGTCTAGCGGTCTGCTGGAGCGATCGCACTCCTCCCTTCTGACTCGATTCCTAACCCAGCGAGATCGGCTCGTCAAGACGCGAGTCGGTCTCTAGATAATCGTGCCGTCGGGAATGGTGGCGTTCTTAAACACAACGATGATGCCGTTGCGAATGTAGAAACCGAGGTTTTCGCGTTCGGCTTCTTCGATGCGGTCTTTGTTGATGATTTGCACATCGCAGCCGATGCGGGCATTTTTATCGACGATCGCCCGCCGAATGGTGGTGTTTGCGCCAATGCCGATCGGAATTTCCTCACTGCTGCAATCGGTTTGGCGTTCAGCAAACGGGCTGTAGTAGTCCGCGCCCATAATCAGCGCATCTTGAATCGTGCATCCGGCTTCGATGCGGGTGCGAATGCCCAAAACCGAGTGGTGAACCTGGCAGTTTTTCAGGATGCAGCCTTCGCTGATCATTGATTCGGTGACGTGGGAATCGAGCAGTTTGGTGGGCGGCAGGTATCGCGATCGCGTGTAGATCGGGAATTTTTCGTCGTAGAAGCTGAATTCGGGGCGCGGCTGATGCGTCAGGGCGAGGTTGGCGTCGTAGAATGCTTCGATCGTACCGATGTCTTCCCAGTAGCCGTCAAACAGGTAGGCTTGGACGTTGAGGTCTTGGGCGCTGGCGGGAATGATTTCTTTGCCGAAGTCGGTTTTGTCCGGTGCGGCTTGCAGCAGATCTTTGAGGACTTGCTTTTTGAAGACGTAGATGCCCATTGAGGCGATGTAGGGCATCTGCTGGGCTTGGTCTGCCGAAAGTCCTAAAACGGTGGTATCAACGGCCATTTCCCGGAGCGCATCGCCCTTCGGCTTTTCACTGAAGTCCACAACGCGACCGGAATCATCAATTTTCATCAGGCCAAAGTCCGAGGCGCGTTTTTCGTCCATCGGCACGACCGAGATCGTAATGTCGGCGTTGGTTTCGCGGTGGCGATCGACGAACTGCTTATAGTCCATCCGATACAGGTGATCGCCAGAGAGAATCAGATATTCGTCCACGTCCCACTCTTCAAACAGCCAGAGATACTGACGGACGGCATCGGCTGTTCCCTGGAACCAGTTGGGATTTTCCGGTGTCTGCTGCGCGGCGAGGACTTCGACAAAGCCTTCACATAAATCCGGCAAAAGCTGTAGGTGCGCGAGATGTGGCGGTTGAGCGAGGCGGAGTTGAACTGCGTCAGGACGTAGATTTTGAAGATTTCGGAGTTGATGCAGTTGCTTACCGGAATATCGATCAGGCGATATTTGCCTGCGAGCGGGACGGCAGGTTTTGCCCTCAGTTTCGTCAGCGGATAAAGTCTTGTGCCTGCACCGCCGCCCAAAATGATTGATAGTACCCTTTTCACTACAACCTCTCGCCTGCCTATGTCTTCTCATCACCAGTGTCGAACGCTGCGTTCCCGTTGGCAAGCGACCAAAGACAGAAAAAGCAATTTGCTCTCTGAATTTTGGGCGATCGCCCCCAGCACCCGACTCTATTATCAAGGCAAGAGGTTAACAGAAGACGATCGATTGCTGAAAGTTCGATCGGATTTGGGGGTGAAGAGACGTGAGATCTTACGTCTTTACGGGGTGGGTGGGGCGATTCGCAAAATCTCCAGCGAAGAGTTAAGTCTTCACTGAAGCGGATGAAAAAGCAGAATTTCGCGTAACGTTAGTTCGCCACCAGCCACTTTTTGGCCGTTGAGCCGCTGCAAGGTGTAGAGCAGCAGGAGATCGAGCGAAACTTTGCGTTCGTCAATCATGAACGATTCTAGAAGGCTCGGTCTGGCTCCATATTCGGCACAGCAGAAGATTTTTTGGGCGTTGATGTCTTCTTTGAGGAAGCCGATGATAAATTGCCGCTGGCCGTTATTCCAAAAGCCGACGACTTGCCAAATGTCGGTATCGTCCACGCCGCGCACGGGCAGCTTTCTCTTCACCAGTTCCAGCTTTAGATCGTTGATGCCCTGATTTGCCATTGTTTTGGTCAGGCTGGGCAAAAAAGTGTTCGTTGATGAATTCTGCGAACGGCTTGTCTTCCAGCGCGGGCGGACGCTCTTTCTTGCCTTTGGCGGCGGCTCTGGGAGCTTTGGCGGGTTTGGCATCCTCGGCTGAAGCGATTTCGATGCCTGCCGGATCGCCTTCGACCTCGGATTTGCCTGCTTTGGCAGCGCGAGACGGAGCGCGACCTGCGGGACCTGTGGGTTCTTGGTCGGGTTTGTTGGCTGAGGGCAGCGAGCTAGCCGTTGCCTCAGAAATGCTGTTGATGTTTTCCTGGATGACCGTTTCGGTGTCGTCTTCTTTGCGCTTGCGGTTTTCTTGAGCCGGATCGGGAGGCACGGTTCCCTCAGTGCCGGGAGGGTTGGGAGCAGCCGACTCAGAGCTATTGGGAGACTGATTCTCTTCTGGCATGGCGAAACGATAAGCGCAACATTACTAATAGTAAAGGGTTGACTTGCCGCAGAACACGATCGCGCAGCAAATCAACCCTTGAATCTTTCAATGAGAGCAATCAGGACAGCTTAGCCGCCTGCCACAGCCGGAACGATGCTGACTTCATCGCCTGCGTTCAAAGCAGTGTTTGCGCCATCGAGAAAGCGGATGTCTTCGCTGTTGACGTAGAAGTTGACGAAGCGGCGCAGTTGCCCCTGATCGTCACACAGTCGCGCTTTGATGCCGGGACAGTTTTGCTCTAGCGAGTCGAGCAGTTCGTTGATTGTGCCGCCATCGCATTCGACGGTGGCTTTGTCCTGCGTGAATTTTTGCAGCGGGGTAGGAATGAGAACTTTAACAGTCATGGGAGTTGGAAAGTAGGAAGTCGGGTGATCGGTTTGCTGCTAGTCTTGTTTGCCCCCCAAATCCCCCACGAGTGGGGGACTTTGAAGGGGTCGGAAGTTCCCCACTTACGAGCGGTTGGGGACTGCTAGGGCTGTTAAAACACAGCTTCATCTAAACCAAAACTTGTTGCCATTCGAGGCGATCGAGCGTTTGTGCCCGTTCCCAAGCGCGTTCAAAGCTGTCGAGTTTGGGTTCGATCGTCAGCGGTTCACCGATGTAGCCCTGCACGGCTTCTTGGGTTTTGAGGCCGTTTCCGGTGATGTAGACGACTGTGGTTTCGTCGGGGTCAATCTTTCCGGCTTCGACCAGCTTTTTGAGGACGGCGATCGTGGTTCCGCCTGCGGTTTCCGTAAAGATGCCTTCGGTTTCGGCTAATAGCTTGATGCCGTCGATGATTTCGGCATCGCTGACCGAGGCGATGTTGCCCCCTGTTTTGCGGGCGATGTCCAGCGCGTAGACGCCATCAGCGGGATTGCCGATCGCGATCGATTTGGCGATCGTGTTGGGCTTGACCGGGTTGATGAAGTCGCGGCCTTCGGCAAAAGCTTGGGCGATCGGGGAGCAGCCGTCGGCCTGTGCGCCGCTGAAGCGGACGGGTTTGTCGTCTACCAGACCGACTTTGATGAATTCCTGGAAGCCTTTGTAGATCTTGCTGAACAGCGAACCAGAGGCCAGCGGCGCAACGATATGGTCGGGTAGCTGCCAGCCAAGCTGTTCGGCGACTTCGTAGCCCAAGGTTTTCGAGCCTTCCGAGTAGTACGGGCGCAAATTGATGTTGACGAAGCCCCAGCCGTGCGTGTTGGCAACTTCGCAGCACAAGCGGTTGACCTGATCGTAGTTGCCATGCACGGCCATCACGGTCGGGCTGTAGATCAAGGTTCCCAAGATTTTTCCGGCTTCTAGATCGGCGGGAATGAAAACGCAGCATTCAAGTCCGGCGTGAGCGGCGATCGCTGCCGTCGAATTTGCCAAATTCCCGGTACTCGCACAGGAAACAGTCGTGAAGCCCAGTTCGCGAGCGCGGCTGAGCGCAACCGAGACGACGCGATCCTTGAAGCTCAAGGTCGGCATGTTGACCGCATCGTTTTTGATGAACAGGCGCTTAATTCCTAAACGGCGAGCCAAGCGATTGGCTTGCACTAGAGGCGTCATGCCCGTGCCGACATCAATATAGTTGTCGGTTTGGACGGGGAGAAACGGGCGATAGCGCCAGATCGAATTGGGGCCAGCGGCGATCGTTTCGCGCGTCACCGTCCGCTGAAGCTGGCTGTAGTCGTAGCTGACTTCGAGGGGGCCAAAACAGTATTC
>JAAUTJ010000170.1 GCA_012031475.1 Leptolyngbyaceae cyanobacterium SM1_3_5
GCTTGCCGTTTGCCGCCGCTCGACTGTAAACGTATTGAGCAACGGGACTTGAGCCGACAAAGCTGATCGCTCGAATGATCGGATGGTCAAGAATTGCGTCTACCGCTTCCTTTGCGCCATTCACGAGGTTGACCACGCCGTTGGGCAGTCCGGTTTTCTCGATCAGACGCATGACTTTTTGCATCGTCAGCGGCACTTTTTCCGACGGCTTGAGGATGTAGGTATTTCCACAGGCGATCGCATACGGCAAAAACCAAAACGGAATCATGCCCGGAAAGTTGAACGGGGCGATCGCGGCTGCGACTCCGATCGGCTGCCGAATCAAAATTTCATCAATGCCTCTGGCGATATCTTCGGAGTTGTAGCCCTGCATCAAAATTGGCGTTCCGCAGGCGACCTCGACATTTTTCGATCGCCCGCTGCATTTCGGCTCTGGCTTCGCCAAAGGTTTTGCCGCACTCTAGCGTGATCGTGCGAGCCAAATCATCCAAATTCTCTTCCAGCAATGTTTTGAGGCGAAAGAGATACTGGACGCGATCGCCTGCGGGTGTCCGTCGCCAACTCGGAAAGCAGCGGCGGCGGCTTGGGCAGCGCGATCGATTTCGCTGGCGGGCGACAGTGGCACAGCAGCCAACACTTCATTCGTGGCGGGATTGATCACGTCCAGCAAATCCGCCTGCGGGGTTTCCCACTCGCCATCAATATAATTTTGTAGAATCTCAGTCATAAAAATTTGAAGGATGCAACGTCTGCTCATTATCTCGCATTGCCGCACAGCAACGGACGGATCTGTTTATGGTTAGAGTCAGATTCGATTTGCAAATTTTGTAAAAATCGCTGCCAGATAAATAAAGTTTGCGATCGCATTCTGTCGATCGGATGATGTCTTGCGAAAGAAATGATGAAGAAAGCGAGAAATTACGGATTCGTCCCGCGAGGCGATCGCTATAATCGAGGCGGCGATGAGCACGATCGAGTTCTCACGTCAATGCCCGAATACGCTGTCTTTTTATTGATCTACTTCGCGCTGGAGGCCATCGCAATGACAGACTTAAACCGGGGAATCATGAAGTTTCGAGGTGCTGACAGTGGCGCTGCCATTGTGCTGTCCGCCTGCTTCATTCTTGGAGGAATTGCTTTCTTGATTGTGTGGGCACTACAAACAGCCTATCCACTTGCCTAAGATTCCACTTGAAGATGTTAAAGGAGGTAGTTCAATGACTGCCTCTTTTTTATTAAAAAATTAGCCGATCGATTCAGGTTAAATTCAATTTAGGCGGCAGACAAAGCTTCGATCCTAGATTCTTTAGCAGAAGCAAATTCGCAGCTATTTCTGCCTCGATCGAACAAGATTCAGCCATGAAATAGGCCGCAGAAATAGCTGCCGTTGCGATCGATACTGTATTTCTCATTATTATTTTCTCAGTACTGTGTTTCTCGTTACACTCTCAATCTGGCGCGGATTGATGAAGATGCAGCGATCGATTTTGGCGCAACTCCACACTGAACAAGATTTCGCTGGTTTTGTTGTACTTCTTCGGCCTGCGGGTAGCATAGATGCAAGCTGGCTTCTCAAAGCGATCGACCGGGTATATAAAGAAGCAGTAAAACCTCACTGCCAGCCTTAGATTTCACTGGCGCGATCGCTATGATGCTTGAAGCTAGCTGCGTTGGCCGTCTACCATGCCTCAGCCCCACTCCGCCGCAAGCTGCATCCGTTTTGCTGGTGTCAGTTCTGATAGCAGGGTTTGCGAAATTTCGCTATTTCGTTCATTTGCAGCACTGGAAGAATCTTTGTGAATATCATTCCAACTGAAATTCCTGATGTTTTAATCATTGAGCCTCGCGTTTTTGGAGACGATCGCGGCTTTTTCTTCGAGAGCTATCATCATCGCGCTTTTGTTGAGAAAATCGGAGTCGATCTTGCCTTTGTGCAAGACAATCACTCCCGCTCCGGGCAAAACGTGCTGCGTGGCCTTCACTACCAAATTCAGCAGCCGCAGGGAAAGCTGGTGCGAACCGTTGTCGGCAGCATTTTTGATGTTGCGGTTGACCTGCGGAAAAGCTCACCCACCTTTGGGCAGTGGGTAAGCTGCGTCCTTAGTGCTGAAAACAAGCGGCAGCTTTGGGTTCCCCCCGGTTTTGCACACGGCTTTTTGGTTTTGTCTGAAGCGGCAGAAGTGCTGTACAAAGCAACAGACTACTACGCACCGCAGCACGAGCGCAGCTTGCGATGGAACGATCGCGACTTGGCGATCGCTTGGCCGCTCGAAGCCGAGCCGATTCTGTCGGGGAAAGATCAAGCAGGTTCACCGTTTGCGGACTGTGAGGTGTATGCATGAAGCGCATTTTGCTCACAGGCGCTCAGGGGCAGGTCGGCCAAGAACTGCTGACCGTCTTGACACCGCTGGCCGAAGTCGTCGTGGTCGATCGCACCCATCTCGACCTGACACAGCCTGACGCAATTCGGCAATTGGCTCTGGAGACGCAGCCCCACCTGATCGTGAATGCGGCGGCCTACACTGCGGTTGACAAAGCCGAAACCGATCGCGAAACCGCAAAAGCCGTCAATGGCACTGCTCCGACCGTTCTGGCGGAAGCCGCGCAAACGCTGGGTGCAACGCTGATTCACATCTCAACCGACTATGTATTTGACGGCTCGCAAAATTCGGCATACACCGAGTCAGACCCCACTCGTCCGCTTGGCATCTACGGCGAAACGAAACTGCAAGGTGAAATCGGCATTCGCGAAGCTTGCGATCGCCACATTATTCTTAGAACTGCCTGGGTCTACGGCAGCAAAGGCAAAGGCAATTTTGTCAAAACCATGCTGAAGCTGGGAGCCGATCGCGAAGAACTGCGCGTCGTGGCCGACCAGATTGGGACACCCACCTGGGCAAAAGACATTGCGCTGGCGATCGCCAAGCTATCTGCGGCTCATCTCCAGTCGGTCACGCAGCCCGTCTTAGTCGGAGGCGGTGCGCCTGACGACGCAATCGATCCGCTGCCGATCGGCACGTTTCACTTTACCAACAGCGGCGTGGCAAGCTGGTATGACTTTGCGGTTGCCATTTTTGAAGAAGCGCGGCGGCTCGATTGGGCGGGGAAGATCGATCGCGTCGTGCCAATTGCAACGGCAGACTATCCCACGCCTGCTCAGCGTCCGGCCTTTTCGGTTCTCGATCGCCGCAAATGGTCAGCTTGGGCGGGAGCGCATCCTCCCCACTGGCGGCAAAGCCTCCGCGCCATGCTCAGCGAACTGTCTACGCAGCCTGAATAGGGTGCGATGATTGGGCGGCTAAAAAGTGGGAACACTTCCAAGCAGCGCTCGATCGAGCTTTTTTCCCAAACCTGTCACCCCGTAACTACAGCCATGAAAGCGATCGTCCTCTCCGGCGGCAAAGGCACTCGCCTCCGCCCCATCACCCACACTGGCGCGAAACAGCTTGTTCCCGTTGCCAATAAGCCAATTCTCTGGTACGGCATCGAAGCGATCGCGCAAGCAGGCATTACCGACATTGGCATCGTTATTAGCCCGGAAACCGGAGAAGAAGTCAAAGCCAAAACCGGAAACGGCGATCGCTTTGGTGTCAACATCACCTACATTTTGCAGGAGCAGCCCGCCGGACTCGCCCACGCCGTCAAAGTCGCGCAGCCGTTTTTGGGTGATTCGCCGTTTGTGATGTATCTGGGTGACAACCTGGTGCAAAGTGAACTGGGCTTGTTTCTTGAACAGTTTCAGGCCAAAGGGCTAGACGCTTTGACGCTGCTGTGTTCGGTTCCCAATCCGAGCGCGTTCGGCGTGGCGACCATTGATGATGCTGGCCGTGTCCTGCAACTGGTCGAGAAGCCCAAAGTTCCCCCGTCTAATTTGGCCTTGGTGGGCATCTACTTTTTCTCCAATCGGATTCACCACTCGATCGCCTCGATTCAGCCCTCAGCGCGGGGCGAACTGGAAATCACCGACGCGATTCAGCACTTGATCGATGAGCAAAAGCTGGTCGAGGCGAGTCAAATTCACGGCTGGTGGCTGGACACCGGAAAGAAAGACGATCTGCTTGAAGCCAACTGTATTATCCTGGATACCTGTTTGGCGGCAGAAAATCTTGGTGAAGTAGACGATCGCAGCCGCATTTCCGGGCGTGTCCAAATTGGAGCCGGATCGCGCGTCGTGAACTGCACGATTCGCGGGCCAGTCACAATCGGGCGCGACTGCCATCTAGAAAACTGCTTCATCGGACCATACAGCAGCATTGCTGACCAAGCCGTGCTGGTCGATGCTGATCTAGAACATAGCGTACTGCTTCAGGGTGCAAAGGTCGTTGGAATTCATCAGCGAATTGTCGATAGCGTGATTGGACAGCGGGCACATTTATCGATGGCTCCACAGCGTCCAAAAGCGCTGCGATTCATGATTGGCGATGATTGCCATATTGAACTGACGTAAATCAGGCTGTGCAACTGCTGAACCGCTTTGCTTCTCCATCGCGATGCGATCGCTGCCTTCTAGGTGACTGAAATTCATGCATTGGACTGTTGCTGCTCCGTTTATTCACTCACTGGAACTGCCCAATTCCAATTGGCTCACGCCATACGTTCCAGGGGATCGCCACTCGTTTACGATCGTGCCGCACAGCATTCCGCTGCAAAATTGGCACGACCGCCGCTCGGCAACCACCAGCTTTCGCGAATGGGTGCGCTATGGGCAGCAAGCGGTCAACGCAGTCCAGCAAACCCAGCAGGGCGGAGTGATTGTGGTGTTTCCGCAGCTTGCAGCAGCGGTGGGCATTCTTCAGCAGATCGCGCCCCAGCCGCTCCCGGTTGTGGCATGGCTGTTTAATGTCGGCATTTGCTATGGCGACTGGCGCAGGCAAATTGCTCAGCTTAGCCTCCGGCGGATCGATCGCTTCGTGGTTCACACCGAACGCGAACGCCACCTGTACAGCGAATGGCTGCAACTGCCGATCGATCGCTTTGAGTTTGTGCCCTACCAGGTTTCGGAAATTCCGATCACGCACTCGGAAAACACCACTCAGCCGTTTCTGGTCGCCCTCGGTTCTGCCCATCGCGATTTTGCGACGCTGTTTGGCGCGGTCGATCGGCTGAACCTGCCAACTGTTGTGGCTTCGGGAGCGCGATCGCTGGAAGGATTCACGATTCCCGCCTCGGTGCAAACGCCGTTTGGCATCACCAAGCAGGACTGTCTGCAACTGGCACAAGAAGCGCGGATCAACATCGTGCCGCTCTTGCCCAATGAGGCCGCGACTGCTGCCGGACAGGTGACGATCGTGGAGGCGATGCGGATGAAACGGGCTTTGATTGTGACGCGCTGCAATGGGGCAGAAGACTATGTGCAGCATGGCAAAACCGGGCTGCTGGTTGAACCCCACTCGATCGAATCGCTAGTGGAAGCGATTCAACTGCTGTGGAACGATGCCGACTTGCGGCAGCGATTGGGTGACGCTGCTGGCGAATATGCCGCCGCGCACTTTTCCGACGAAGCCGCCGGACGATCGCTCGGTCGCATCCTTGATAAAGTCGCAGACCAAGCTGGCTTTTGAAGTGGCGGCCTCGACTGTGACTATCCAATTTCACTCAGCCCAAACAACTCAGCCCAAACAACTCAGCCCAAACAACTCAGCCCAAATCAACATGGTGATTTCTAACTCGAATCTGCGTTCTGCCCGCTGTCTGCTCGTCACCGGAGGAGCGGGTTTCATCGGCTCCAATTTCGTCCACTACTGGAATCAGCACTATCCGAGCGATCGCCTGATCGTCCTCGATGCGCTCACCTATGCCGGAAATCGCGCCAATCTGGTTGGACTGGACGAGGCGCAGGTGCAACTGGTCGAAGGCGACATTTGCGATCGCGCCCTGGTCGATTCACTGGTGACCGGAAAAAAGATTGACACCGTTGTCCATTTTGCTGCTGAGTCGCATGTCGATCGATCGATCCTCGCGCCAGATGCGTTTGTGCGTACCAATGTGGTCGGCACGTTCACGCTGTTGGAAGCATTTCGGCAGCACTGGCTAACTCAGAAACAGCCCGATCACTTCCGCTTTCACCATGTTTCGACCGATGAAGTGTATGGCAGCTTGAATCCCGATGATCCGGGCTTTAATGAAACCACGCCCTACGCACCCAACAGTCCCTATTCGGCCTCAAAAGCCGGAAGCGATCATCTCGTTCGCGCCTACCATCACACCTATGGTTTGCCGACCTTGATGACCAATTGTTCCAACAACTACGGCCCGTTTCACTTCCCGGAGAAGCTGATTCCGCTGATGTGCATCAATATTTTGATGGGCAAGCCGCTTCCGGTTTACGGCGATGGGCAAAACGTGCGCGACTGGCTGTATGTGAAAGACCACTGTAGCGCGATCGATACGGTCATCCACCGCGCTGAACCGGATCAACCTACAACGTCGGCGGCAACAACGAAGTTAAAAATATCGATCTGGTCACAACCCTGTGCCGCCTGATGGACGAACTCGCGCCCGATTTGCCCGTGCGTCCTGCCGAAAAGCTGATCACCTTTGTCAAAGACCGACCGGGACACGATCGCCGCTATGCGATCGATGCCACCAAAATCAAAACGGAACTCGGTTGGACTCCCGCTCAAACGCTCGAAGGCGGCTTGCGCGAAACGATCGAGTGGTATCTCAGTCATCAAGACTGGTGGCAACCGCTGCTGTCAGGGGAATATCAGGAGTACTATCGGCGCGTCTACGCCTAGTGCGGGTAGATGAGTAGATGAGTAGAGGGGTGGGAGAGTGAGGAAGTCTGTGAAATTTCCCGACCCATCCACCCAACCACTTTCCCACCCAACCACCCTTCATCCGGTTGGCTACCACCATAGCTAGTTCGATCGCGGGTGCAATCTGTTGAGACTGCTGTTTCAAAAACTTAACTTCCAAGATTGCTAGGCTCAAGCAAAATTTGGATGAGACGGCTTCATTGGCAAAAGCGAATTGAACTATGACCGTTCTTTCTTTCCTCAATCGAATTCGGCAGTTGAAAATCGCTGTTTTTGGCAGCATTTTTGTCGTCGGCTTGTCGATCGCTCTGGCCTGTTCACCGCTGCGATCGAGCCTGCCCTTGTCAACTGCAACTGCCACAAATTCGCCGTCTGATGCATCCGTTGGTTTGGGAACTAACATCAGCAGCATCGTGGATTATTCGACCCAGCTTCCGTTTATCGATGCGTTTCGATCAGCGAGAAACTGGATTCCGCAATGTGTGGATAGCGATCCGGGCTGCACTGAGGGCTGGGGAACGCAGGAGTTTGATCGCATTGATCTCGATGAACACAACTGGGTGCGATCGCTGCCTGCTCCCGACGACGAGCCGATTTTCACCAGAGTCGGAAACGCTGCTGTTTCGCGAAATTCAAGGCCGCTATCCGGGCGGGCAGTATGTGGTGCTGTACGACGGGGAAGGCACAATCGAATATCAGTTCGATGCCCAAAAAGACGAAGCGCTGTCAAGGCCGGGGCGCGATGTGTTAGACGTTACGCCATCCAACGAAGGCATTTACCTGATTATTACGGCCACCGACCCCAACAAAACCGGAAACTACATCCGCAACCTTCACGTTGTTCCGATCGCCTCGGAAACCATGTTTGCCAGCGAAATTTTCAATCCGGCCTTTCTCGATCGCATCGATCGCTTTCAGGCGATCCGCTTCATGGACTGGATGGAAACGAACAACTCGACGCAAAAAGAATGGCGCGATCGTCCCAAGATTGAAGACGCAACTTATTCGGTCAAGGGCGCTCCGGTCGAAATCATGATTGCGCTGGCGAACCGCATTCACGCCGACCCCTGGTTCACGCTGCCGATTCAGGCCACCGATGAATACATCCGCGAATTTGCACAGATTGTAAAAGACCAGCTTGACCCGGATTTGCGCGTCTATGTCGAGCTATCGAATGAAGTGTGGAACTGGCAGTTTTCGCAGGCAAACTACGCGCTGGAGCAGGGCAAAGCCCGCTGGGGCGAGCATGACGACATTTACATGCAATGGTACGGAATGCGATCGGCACAGATGGCCGAATTGTGGAAGCAGGTGTTCGGAGATCAGCGCAATCGCCTTCGGACAATGATCGCCACACAAACAGTTTGGCGCGGGCTGGAAGCCGCCGCCCTCGACTGTCCTTTGTGGGTGGCAGAAGGTCATGCGCCCTGTCACGAGAGCGTGGATCTGTATGCGATCGCGGATATTTCAGCGGCAACCTGCCCCAAACGGAAAATCAAGCGGCGGTCGAAGCGCTGCTGAATGAACCAGATGGCGGCCTTGAAAAGGCATTTATCCAATTGGAGCAGGGCGGACTAATTCCCGCACATAGCTACAATGATTCGCTCGTCGGCGTGTTTGACCTGTTTGCCTACCATCTCAACGTCGCCAAGCAGCGGAATCTGGCGCTAGTCGTTTATGAA
>JAAUTJ010000171.1 GCA_012031475.1 Leptolyngbyaceae cyanobacterium SM1_3_5
ATCGCGGCGAGTGCGAGTAGTCATGGTCGATCGTCGAGCGCCCATGCACCCGATTGTGGAAGCGCCCATCATACCCGGACGATACACGTCGCGCACGTTTTCTTCGTATTGGTAGTCAATCTTCAGATCGTCGGTGAATTCTGGCAGTGATTCGGCTTGCTGCTTGCTCAGCTTGGCGTAAACGCGCTTGTTTGGATATTCCATGCGGGCTTGGCCGATCGGCAGCAGCACGTTTCTTACCAAACACCCAGAATCCCATGTCAAGAATCAGGTAGCGGAACGTGCCATCTTCATCCACTAGCACATCATAGATTTTACCGAGTTTTTCATCCCCCATATCGGTGTAAACATCAAAGCCTTTGATGTCGTCGCCTTCGAGAGTGTCGGTGTAGCTGGGATCAAAATCGTGGAGCTTGTAGAGTGCCATGTTATTTATTGTCCTTTAAGGGTTTCAATCAAACTCTTCATATAAAGTAGAAAATCCAATCCACTATCTCCCTCACTCCATTGACTGAGTTTGTGTTAAATACTTCGATCGAAATAGCCTGATTTCAATTGAACAAACTGCGATCGCGCCCCTCTCTGTCCAAAGGCAGACTGCTCGATCGAAGCGGTATTTGCTTTTGTAACACTGTCCTACAAATCACTTAAAACTGCTAATCGCGATCGCAACCTTGGTAGGCTGAAATAGTTTCGTTTACGTTATCAAATGGTTAAAGAAATATTCTTGATTCGGCAGTCCTGGCAAAAGCAACTGCAAATCGCCAGATCGATCGCCGTCATTCGGGCTGACAGTTTCAATCAAGGTTTGGCAATGGCAAAAGCCGTTTCAGCCGGAGGCATGTCGCTGATTGAAATTACCTGGAACAGCGATCGCGCTCTGGAACTGGTGAACCGATTGCGGCAGGAGTTGCCCGACTGCACGATCGGCATGGGCACGATCGTTTCAACAGCGGCACTTGGAGAGGCGATCGCAGCCGGAGCGGAATTTTTGTTTTCGCCGCATACCGATCGAAATTTGATCGACGCCGCGATCGATCGCGCTGTGCCGATCATCCCCGGGGCCCTAACGCCGACTGAAATTCTCACCGCATGGCAAGCCGGAGCCGCCAGCGTCAAGGTTTTTCCAATTCAAGCGGTCGGTGGAGCCAGCTACATTCGAGCGATTCAAGCTCCGCTAGGCGATCTTCCTTTAATTCCGACCGGAGGTGTCACGCCCGACAATGCGGCGAGCTTTTTGGCCGCAGGCGCGATCGCAGTGGGATTGTCCGGCCAGCTATTTCCCAGCGGGGCGATCGCAGGGGGCAACTGGGCAGAAATTACCCGTCGCGCTGAAGGCTTGATGGAGCGCGTGAAATCGTTTCAACTTGATGATCGGCATTGAGGGCGATCGACCAGTCGGCCTTGGTAAACAGCGGCTCGATAAACAGTTTGGGATGCAGCGATCGCCAAAAATACAGCACAAACGCTTGAATTTCTGCCTCGCTCATTCCGGCTTTGCCTTGCGCTTTCATCTGCTGCTCAGCCTGCTGTCGCCAAGTCAAGCTGAGGCGAAAATCGGTGGGAGCCAGCACAATCAGCGAATCGAGCAAATCCCACAACGGCAAATAGTCCTGGAGACGATCGTTACAGTCCCGCGCAAAAGCGCGATCGTCCTCGGTTTCGATCGGCCAAGGCGCAGAATTGAATGGCGGCGGGATCGATCGGACGCGCCCCCGACAAACCAGCCTTCAAACAAAATCACGTCCGCCCGATCGACCCGTTCAGGATCGATGCGATCGCCCGCTCCTTCATGCAGGGATTTGTCAAAGCGCGGCAGCAGTGCCGATTTTCCCTGCGCAACTGCGCGATCGCTTCCAGCCCAACTCAACATCGTGCGTTCCCGGTGCGCCGCGCCAGCGCAAGCGCGAATCGTGCTGCTGAAGGATTTGGCGATCGCGGTAAGTTTTGTACAAATCATCGATCGACAATCGCGCTACTGATAGCCCAAACTGCTGAAGAATCCGGCTCACCATCAGGGCGAGCGTGGTTTTTCCGGTTCCCTGTCCGCCCAAAATGCCCTGCACGATCGCTCGTCCCATTCGATCGCGCTGTTCGATCAGTTCGATCGCTAAGGGCAACCACAACTGCCACGCCAGATCGAGCGGAACCTCTGACCAACCGATCGAGCGACAAAGCGTTTGCAGCGCGGGTTGAACATCGCGGAGGCGTTGGAGGCGATCGATCACGGTGGCCTCATCCGCAGCGGAAAGCGAAATCAGCGTTTCAATTTGGGATTTTGGCTGTGAAAGCGCAAGTTCCAAAGATTGCCGCAGTTCAACATTTGATTTAACAGCCATCAGCTACCGAGCTTAAAGGATTCGACAAATAAACCATAGATTAAGCCAATTTTGAGCGCGTTGAGCAGGCTGAACAGCAAAGGACGGTTGGGCGATCGCACCGCTCGATAGACCAGCCAGCTAATCAGTTCCGTGAATCCGGCAAGCACGGCGGCGATCAAAATATCGAGATCGGCTTGCTGTCCGGTTGTGGTGGAAATTGCCGTTGCGAGGAAGTTGCCAAACAAAACGCTCATCAGCAGCAGCGACGTTCGCCGCCAAGGATTTTGCAGCCAGCGTCCGAGCGAATCGATCGAGCCATTCACCAAGCGCGTCAGGCGCGTATCTTGCATGGAAATCTCCTGACCCAATCGAACGTCGATCGAAGACTGGGAACAATCAAAGATCAGTTTTGCATTTGCTTGATCAAACTGCAAGCTGCATCCGGGCGATCGAAATTACATCTCAGGTCGAATGGATTGACCCGATTTGGCGAATTTCGATCGGGCGAAATCTCTTGCCCCAAGATGGTTTTCGCTGCCTAGAGTAGAGATAAGCGATCAGAGTGTGGAAGATGAAGGGGTGGGGAAATGAAGGACATGCGGCACAAGCTTTATCCAGCAATTATTGCCATGCTGATGGTCGCGTTGGGAGCCAGCCTGCTGAGCCGCTGGCAAATTTCGATCGAACTGAACCTCCAGCACCCACCCCGCCCGAAGGCCGCGAAGCGATCGCGCCCCTCCCCAGCCCGACGCCTGCGATCGAAACGCCGATCGCGCCGCCCAGCCCTAGCCTGCCTGAGGGCGGCGAAGCTGCCAGCCCTGCAAATCGAAGCGATCGCGTCGGCAGTCTGCGAGTGAGCAATCGCACCACGCAGCCGCTCCGAGTCGCCTTGCTTCCCTCAGATGGAACGCAGTTTCGAGAGCCTGTGCAGTGGGATTTTGCGCCGGAAGAAGGCAGCGATCGCGGCTTAAAGCTGTCTTTGCCTGAAGGAGATTTGCAGGTACGCGATGGCGATGTCCTCGTTGCTTTTGCCCAAGACGGATCGCGCCGCTATTGGGGACCGTATGTGCTGGGTCGAACGAAGCTGCCCAGTTGGGTGTCGGCTTCGCGAGAATGGCAGATTGTCTTACAGCCGGAATAGGTTGGCGGCAAAATCATCTGAAGATAGAAAGGGGAAGTCTACGGCTTCATGGTGTATTTCTCCTGTCTACCTGCCAACCAAAAAAGCTTCAATCCAATCGGTTTTGTTTTACGATGCTGTGTGAATGAACTGGCTAAATGTTTACAAACGGGCGATCGACTGCTCTTTGTCCGCCAAACTTTTCGGTAATTAAATCTTGATAGGTTGCTGCGATCGCGGCAACGGCCAGAATGCAGGTTTGCAGTTCCAGCAAATCCATATTTTCGCCGCCTACAACAGTATGTGTAAACAGAACTTGTCCCGCTTCATCTAGCTGGAACGCTCCGAAGCGCATTTTGCTGTTTTCCGAAAGCAAATACTGCATCATTGCTTCGCCCTGAGAGCCGATCGAGACGCAGCTTGACGCTTTGACGATCGCCAGTTCATCGCCGTCCCAAGGATTGAGGTTCCAAGGTAAAACTTCCACTTCGATTAGCGTGGCATCTTGATAGAGTAAATCGAATTTCGGCTGGTCGGGATGCGATCGCATTGAGTGGCGAAACAGGCTGGTTTTGAGATAGTCTGCGACCTTTTGATAGGTCAGTTCTTGTGTGCTGTTGGTGAAAACGATCGACATAATAGCGGTTAGGAATAGAAACTACATCATGAACATCTGAGAATCGATCGCTTTCGGATCTTGGGTGTGGCTGCTGACAAAATCGTTGGGATGCGAATCAGATTCGAGGCGACCGTCTACTAAGTTGATGATGCGATCGGCCACATCCAAAATCCGGTTGTCGTGCGTCACCATCAAAATCGTGCAGCCTTCTTCTTTGGCGAGCTTTTGCATTAGCGTCACGACATCACGACCCGATTGCTTGTCGAGTGCTGCGGTCGGTTCGTCCGCGAGGATGAGCTTGGGCTGGTTGACCAAGGCGCGAGCGATCGCCACCCGCTGCTTTTGTCCACCCGACAGCGAATTCGGCTTGTAATCGACGCGATGACCTAGCCCAAGCTTGTCGAGAATGGCAACCGCTTGTTCGCGCTTGGTGCGAAAGCCACCTAACAGTTCAACCGCCATTTCAACGTTTTGCGAGGCCGTCAGCGATTCAAACAAATTGTGCGCCTGAAAAATAAAGCCGATGCCGCGTCGGACAATGACGAGATCGCGATTGTTCATGCCGACGAGTTCGCGCCCCATCACTTTAAGGCTGCCTTCTTGAATCGTTCGCAGTGCGCCAATCAAGCTTAGAAAAGTGGTTTTGCCGGAACCAGATGGGCCAGTAATGATAGCAATTTGGCCTTTGGGAAAGGTGATACTGAGATCAAACAGCGCTTGTTTTGCAGGTCGCCCGACCCGAAATAGTAGTTGAGATTTTGAACTTCGACAGCGGGCACATGGTCGATCGCCCCGTCCGTTTGTAGAGTCTTTGTCTGCATTATCCAAACACCTCAGCGGGATCAGTGGCTTGCACTTTTCGCACGGCGATCGCTCCCGATATCAAGCACATCACGAAGGTTAAAAGCAGGATATTGAGGGCGCGATCGGTTCGCATTTCCATCAGCAATCCGGTTGCGTTTGCCGTTGCCATGTAGAGCAGTGTGCTAATACAAAATCCGGGAATGAAGCCCAAAATCGAGAGAATAACAGCTTCTTGTAGAACTACGCCAAGCAGAAAAATATTCTTGTATCCCATTGCTTTGAGTGTGGCATATTCTGCCCAGTGATCCGCAACATTGGTGTAGAGAATTTGGTAAACCAAAATAATTCCGACAATAAAAGACATCGCGGTGAGCAGCGAGAACACAAATCCGATCGTGGTGTTTTCCTGCCAGTAAGTGAGTTCTTGCTGGACGAATTCGGCTTTGGTTTTAACGGCAACATCTTTGGGCAATCGATCGCGAATCGTCGCCGCCATGCGATCGGCATTTGTGCCCGGAGCGAGTTTAATTAAGCCAATGTCAACGGTGGCGAGGCTGCGGCTGTCTTCTTCTGGTCCCAAATTGGCGAGTAGCGCAAAAGTTTTGGTCGCTCATGATTAAGTTGCCGTTGCCGGATGCGAAGTCGGTTCCCAGCGTGAAATTACCGATGACGCGGACTTGGCGATCGGATAGTTCGGTGACGGTTCCGGGCGTGATTTGGCCGACTTCCGGGCGCGACTTCGTATCAACCATGACGGTATCGGGCATTTGCAAGTCCGATCGATGCGCTTCGATTTCCGGCAGCGGCAAGATCGGATCTTGCGGATTGAACGCCAACACGCGAATTGGGCGAGTCAGCTTGGTTTCCGGGTTTTTCCAGTTGGCATTATTGATGTAGAGCGGGTAAGCGGCTTCCACGCCTTCAAACGTCCGAGCCTGATAGAGGCGGCGGCGGGCGAACGCTTCGGGCACAAACATATTGGTGCGGAGCGTACTCGACAGCACAATGTCGGCGTTGAACTTGCCCAAAAGCTGCACCTGCGAATCGAACAGGGCGTTTTTGAAGCCTGTGAAGATGAACATCAGCAGGACGGCGAACGCAACTCCGGCCAGTGAAGTGGCAAGCTTGCGGCGATCGTGCGTCAAATTCAGCCAAGCCAGCGGAGTGCGACGAGGAGATCTGCGGCTGAACATCTTCATGAAAACACCTCCGCAGGGTCAGCTTTGATTACTTTTCGGACGGAAATCAAACCGGAAACTGAACACATGGCGATCGTCAGCAGCAGCACAAAAATCGCTCGTCCCATATTCATCGCCATCGGCAAAGCGTTGTTGGTCGCCGTGCGCGTCAGGCCGTACAGTCCGATCGAAATGATGTAGCCCGGAATATAGCCCATGATCGCCAGAATCACGGCTTCTTGTAGGACGACACCGAACAGAAAGCGGCTGCGGTAGCCCATTGCTTTGAGCGTGGCGTATTCCGGCAGATGGCTGGCGATGTCGGTTGAAAGAATTTGGTAGACGATCACCGTGCCGACGATGAACGAGACGACGACGCCCATTCCGAAGATGAAGCCGATCGAAGTGGTGGCGATCCAAAAAGTTTCTTCGCGATCGATGATTTCCGGCTGCGTCATCACCAAAACATCTTGCGGCAATCGGGCGCGGACTGCCTTTTTCACTCGCTCGACGTTTGCTCCGGGCTGAAGCTGAATCAAGCCCAAATCGATGCTGGTGAGCGGACGCGGCGCAAACAGTCGGCGGAAATTTTGGTCGCTGACAATCATCGTGCCGTCTGCCGCAAAGCCGCCGCCCAAGGTGTATTGCCCGCCGATCGTGACGCGCCGCCGACTGCTTTCGGTTTCCACTCCAGTCGTTTGTGGCCCAAATTCGGGACGCGAGAATCGATCGATCAGAACCGTATCCGGCTGGCGCAAAATTGCCAGCGTTTCCGGCTGATTCAGTTCCGGCATTGTCCAAACTGGATCGGTCGGATTGAAGCCATACACGAACATCGATCGCGTCCGGCGGGTTTCGGGATTGCGCCACTGCTGATAGCCGACATACAGCGGCATGACGCGCTCAACGCCTTCGAGTCCGGCCACCTGATTGAGGCGATCGCGGGGAAATGGCTTGCTGGTGCTAATCTCCAATGTGCGCGGCGAAATCAGAAAAATTTGCGCGTTCATGCGGCTGTAAAGCTGGCTGGCTGTGAGTGCCAGTGAACCCAAGAAACCGAGATTCATGAACACGAGCAGGACGGCAAACGCAACGCCAGCGATCGCCACAATCAGGCGCGTCCGCTCGGAAATCAAGTTGAGAAAGGCCAGCGGTGTACGTCTCATCACAATTCAGGAGTCGTAGCGGGACTGGGAACCGGAGAAGCGGGCGCAGTATTTTCCACAGCAGTATTTTCGACATCAATGCGGACATCGACTTGCAGATTCGTGAGTTGCCGCACAGGTTCGCTTTGGTTCAGTCGAATCCGAACTTCAACTACACGAGCATCGGCGTTCGCTGCCGGATCATCATCGAGAATATTATTTTTGAAAATCTGGCTGCCGATGCGAGTGACGCGGCCTGTCAAAGTTTCCGCGAAAGCTCCGTTGCGGCTGGTAATCGTCGCCGTTTGACCGATCCGGACGCGCCCGATGTCGGTTTCATACACTTCTGCCACTACGTTCATCTGGCGCGTGTTGTCCCAATTCGAGAATGCCTTGGTCTTGTGTGCTGCTGCCTGCGGCGATCGCCTCTCCCATTTTCGTATGAATTTGCAGCACTTCTCCGGCACGGGGAGCGCGAATCACCGTCCGCGCCAGTTGCGCCTCGGCAAGCTGCAAGTTGCGGGCGGCAGATTGAACGGTGACTTCGGCTTGCGATTGCGTCAGTTCCGCTTCGGCAGACTGACCTGTGCTTGGACGTTCGACAAGTCGGAATTGTCGAGCGGTTGCAGGCGAACGAGTTCGGCGCGGGCGCTGTTGAGGGCTTCTTGTCGCTGGCGGAGTTCTGAGGTGCGCTGGTCAAGCTGCTGACGAGCGATCGCGCCCTGATTCGCGAGATCTTGCGTCCGTCGCAGTTCCGTTTGCGCCAAATCCAGTTCGGCCTGAAGCTGGCGAATCGTGGCGGCTTGGGCTTGAATTTCGGCAGCTTGGGGGCGATCGACCTGCGAAATTCGCGTTTGCGCTTCTTGAATTTCCGCTTGACCAAATTGAGTGATGGCAGCAAGGCGCGATCGGGCTTCGGCTAGTTCACTGGCAGCGACATCCCGCTGGGCAAGCTGCTGGTCATAGGTTTCCAGCACCGCCAGAATTTGCCCCTGCTGCACGTAGTCGCCTTCGGCGACAAGCATTCGGGCAATTCGTTCGCCCGCTGGTCCGCCGACGCGCACGACTTCGCCTTCCGGTTCCAGCCGACCGAGTGCGGCGACTGTGACCTGCTGTGGAGGCGGGGCGGCTTCCTCGATCGCCTGCTGCTCTGCTCGCTCCGTGTATGTGCGGAAAGCAAAAAATCCGAGTCCGGGCAGCAGAGTCAGAAGGAATCCGATCAGGATATTCCGCCCCTGGTTGTTTTTTCGCC
>JAAUTJ010000172.1 GCA_012031475.1 Leptolyngbyaceae cyanobacterium SM1_3_5
GCTTTTCATCCACACTTGCTTCCGCCTTGGCCGATCGAATCGGCTCCGATCGATCCGACGCGGACTGAGCGGGCGATCGCTTCGGCTGCTTCTTTTGGCTACCAGTGGCTCGAACGGCAATCGTTCCAACTGGTTTTCTGAAGATTCTTCTGGAAATTGCGCCATAGGAGTTTTAGCCGCGAATTCCCAAGCGAGTAATCAGGGCGCGATAGCGGTCTTGGTCTTCTTTAAGAATGTAGGCGAGGAGCCGCTTGCGCTGACCGATCATTTTGAGCAGGCCGCGCCGCGAGGCGTGATCTTTTTTGTTTTCGCGCAGGTGAGCAGAGAGCTTGTTGATCCGCTCGGTCAGCATTGCCACCTGCACATCGGCTGAACCCGTGTCGGTTCCGTGCTTCTGGAAGTCGTTGATGATTTCTTGCTTGCGCTCTTGCAGCAGTGTCATGATGAAGTCGTTTGATCAATTAGTGCAGCTAACTATCTTATCACAGCTGATCGATCGCGTCTGGTGTGGCACAGCGAGAATCGATACGATTTGGGATGGGCGATCGACTCGAAATCTACGCTAAGCTAATCGGAATATTCAAAAGATTTCAACTCGATTTTTTCACCCGCTTCCAAAATTTTCTTTCGTCATCTACTCGATCAGGTTTTCAGCGGTGATCCAGACAGAACACGCTTCCGATTCCGTGACGGAGCAAATCAATCGCCAATGATCGTCATTCTCGACTTTGGCTCGCAATACTCCGAACTGATCGCCCGCCGCATCCGCGAAACGCAAGTCTACTCGGAAGTGCTGTCCTACCGCACCACGCCCGACCAGTTGCGCGACCTCAACCCCAAAGGCATCATCCTTTCGGGTGGTCCTAGTTCCGTGTATGACGCAGGTGCGCCGCACTGCGATTCGGAAATTTGGAAGCTGGGCATTCCCATTTTGGGTGTGTGCTACGGAATGCAGCTTATGGTGCAGCAGCTAGGCGGCGGCGTGGAGCGAGCCGATCGCGGCGAATATGGCAAAGCCGCGCTGCACATCGACGATCCGACCGACCTGCTTACCAATGTCGAAGACGGCACAACCATGTGGATGAGTCATGGCGACTCAGTAACCAGTTTACCCGAAGGCTTTGAACTACTCGCCCACACGGACAACACGCCCTGCGCCGCGATTGCTCACCACGAGAAAAAACTGTATGGCGTTCAGTTCCATCCCGAAGTCGTGCATTCGATCGGCGGACTCGCCCTGATTCGCAACTTCGTCTATCACGTTTGCGACTGCGAACCGACCTGGACAACCGCGACTTTTGTGGAAGAATCAATTCGTGAAATTCGCGCTCGCGTGAGCGATCGGCGCGTCCTGCTGGCGCTTTCGGGCGGCGTGGATTCCTCAACTTTGGCGTTTTTGCTGCACAAGGCGATCGGGGATCAGCTAACCTGCGTCTTCATCGATCAGGGCTTTATGCGAAAGCTGGAGCCAGAGCGACTGGTGAAATTGTTTCACGAGCAGTTTCACATTCCCGTCGTACACGTTAAGGCTCGCGATCGATTCCTGAATCAAATCGTCGGAATCACCGATCCCGAAGAAAAACGGAAGCGGATCGGCCACGAATTTATCCGCGTCTTTGAAGAAGAATCAAAGCGGCTTGGCCCCTTTGACTACCTTGCACAGGGCACACTTTACCCGGACGTGATCGAATCGGCAGATACCAACGTCGATCCGTCCACAGGCGAACGAGTTGCCGTCAAGATTAAGAGCCATCACAATGTCGGCGGACTGCCGAAAGATCTGCGCTTCAAGCTGATCGAGCCGCTGCGGAAATTGTTCAAGGACGAAGTGCGGAAGGTGGGGCGATCGATCGGACTGCCCGAAGAAATCGTCAACCGTCACCCGTTCCCCGGCCCCGGTCTAGCGATCCGCATTCTGGGCGAAGTGACGGAAGATCGACTCGACATTCTGCGTGATGCCGATCTGATCGTGCGGCAGGAAGTCAACCGTCAGGGTGTATATCACGACTACTGGCAGGCGTTCGCCGTTTTGCTGCCGATTCGTAGCGTTGGCGTGATGGGCGATCAGCGCACCTATGCTTATCCGATCGTGCTGCGATTTGTGTCCAGCGAAGACGGCATGACGGCAGACTGGTCGCGGGTTCCCTACGATCTGCTGGAGACGATCTCGAATCGAATTGTGAATGAAGTGCGAGGCGTGAATCGAGTTGTGTACGACATTACCTCGAAGCCGCCTGGGACGATCGAGTGGGAGTAATTCCCCAAATCTAGCGCCAATATTTCTGCTGCATCTGTGGAAAACTCCAGATTTAGAAAAGCAGTTTTTCATTGCTCTCTTGTGGAAAACCCCTCAAAAGCTGTGGAAAACCGCTCTTTGCTGTGGAAAACTTACCCTCGCATCCGCTAAAGGTTGTGGATAAAATCAGCAATTTGGCGATCGACCTCCACATCTAGCGAGATTCAGAAGTCGATCGCCGCTTTCGTCAGGCAGTTACCTGAAAGCTGCCGGAATCGATCGCCGCTTTATTCACGAATCGAGCGATCAAAACTTGCGATTTGCCACCTATTCCATCGGCATCAAAGAAGAGATTTCCGCGCTGGCGATCGTAGATGAAGCGACCGTCTGCCTGACGCGATTGACTGCCGCGCACAAAGGCTTCGGCTTCAAGTGTGCCGATCGCCTGGATCAGTCGAAATGCCGCTTTAGAAATCAGCAGTTTATCTTCGGCGTTAAAGTCAGCGATCGTATCGAAAGTGCCGCGCTGTGTTCCTGTCAGGTCAAAGCGGTCTTGTCCGGCTCCACCTTTGAGTCGATCGAATCCTGCTCCTCCGACGAGTAAATCGTTGCCGCTGTTGCCGATCAGTCGATCGTTACCGCCCAATCCCAACAGCGTATCGTCGCCTGCCGTTCCAACAAGTCGATCGCTTCCTCTTGTGCCGCGAATGGTTGTGGTTGTGGGTGTGGGTGTCGGTGTCGGTGTGGGTATGGGCGTAGGCGTGGGCGTAGGCGTGGGTATGGGCGTTTCGTTGACATCGGTGATGGCGATCGCCAAGTCTTCCTCGTAGCTTAAGCCACCTGCGTCTGTGGTGCGGACGCGAATTGTTTGGCCGGAAGCGGTTTCAAAGTCGAGCAGGTTGCCATTGGCGACGACGAGGCGATCGCCATCCAGGGCAAAGCGTCCGCCCGCATCGTTGAGCAGTGTGTAGGTGAAACTGCTGCTGTCGGGATCGACGGTTGCCAATGTGCCGACGATCGTGCCGCTTGCGCTGTTTTCCGCGATCGTGCTGCTGCTGAGGGTGAGATCGATCGGGGCTTGATTGACGGGTTCACTGGTAGAACCTCCGAGATAGCGGGCGATCGCAAAGTCGAAATTGCCTTGAAAAAAGTTGGCATTGTCACCGCTCACGCCGACTACAACAATATTGCCATCTGGCTGAATCACAAGGTCATAGCCGACATCGATCGAGTCTTCACCCGTGAAATTTGTTGTGATTGTGCCGTCCGCGCCGAAGGTCGTATCTAGGCTACCGTTGCTGTTGTAGCGAGTGACGAAGAAGTCGCCGTTTTGAACAGCGGTCAGAGCGGTTCCTGCAACGACGAGTTTGCCGTTAGGCTGAAGGGCAACACTGTAGCGAAGGTTGAATGGACCGATTTCCGCTCCACTCGCTACGTTCATGAGAACTTTGCCGTTTGTACCAAATGTGGTGTCGATCGCGCCATCGCTGTTGTAGCGCACCAAAGCGGGTCTAGTCTGATCGCCAGATCGAGCTAGACCTGCAATGACGAGTTTGCCGTCCGATTGAAGGACAACGCTTGTGCCAGAGTCCCCAAGGCGATCGAAATCAGTTGCAACTTTGCCGCCCGTGCCAAAGGTCGTGTCCAGGCTGCCGTCGCTGTTGTAACGGACAAGGGCAAAGTCGCCGTCTAATTCGGCTCTAGTCCTCGCAATTCCGGCTACGACCAGTTTTCCATCCGACTGCAAGACCGCGCTTAAACCAGTCCCAAAAGGACTATCGAGGCTATTGATGGGAGGTTCGTAGAAACTTGTGGTAACTTTGCCGCCTGTGCCGAACGTTGCATCAAGGGTTCCATCGCTGCTGTAGCGGGCGATCGCAAACTGCTGCCTCCGGTATTGAAGCTAACGTTTCCGATGACAAGAACTTTACCGTCTGGCTGAAGAACAACGCTGTTGCCAGTGCTGAAGCGATTAAAGTCAGTCGTGACTTTGCCATCCGTGCCAAACGTGCTGTCAAGACTGCCATCGCTGTTGTACGGCTAGGCAAATTGACCAGCGTTGCCTGCGACTACAAGCTTGCCAATCGGTTGAAGAGCAATGCTGTAAGCAGTTGAGCCACCGCTATCAAAGTCAGTGATCACTGTGCCGCCCCAACCAAATGTGGTGTCGATCGAGCCATCGCTGTTGTAGCGCACTAAGCCAAAATCCGCATTAATCCATGTAGACGCGACTCTTCCAGCAACCACGAGTTTGCCGTCCGGCTGAAGAACAACGTCGTATCCGATATCGCGAAAGCGAGAGCCATAGCCATAAAAGTTGGTGAGAACTTTGCCGCCTGTGCCAAACGTGAGGTCAAGGCTTCCGGCTACAAAGGCTGACAGGCTAGACGCGGATGCCTTGGTCGCTGTTGCCATAAATTTCTCCAAAAGTGAGCGTAAACCAGAGTGCGAAAAGATTGAGGCGACGATACCGTGCTGGGAGCGCTTCGCGATCGACTTGCGGTTTTATTCAATCACTCAGGGATTTCTATCGATGCTCACAAGCTGGAACGATGAAAAATCGCTGGACAAATCGGATGGTCGGCCATTTGGATTATGCAACTGTTGAGCGAAAAAAAGAAAGTTGTTCACACGACACAAGCTTCACTGCCGAATCAAAAGTTTTTGCTTGATAAAAATGGCTTTGGGCAACAGACGAAATTTTCAGGGCAATGTTGTTCCGCAAGCTTCGCGATCGCTTCTTTCGCTTCTAGAAATCACTCGTTCATCTGTATTAAGAAGCGATTGTACTGCTAAGTTAAGAAGAGTGGTTCGATCGCGCCTGCATGATTCCGCTGCATTTGACGCTGAAGAATTTTTTGAGCTATCGCGAAGCCAGCCTGGATTTTCGCGGGCTGCATATTGCCTGCATTTGTGGCGCGAATGGGGCGGGGAAATCTTCCCTTCTGGAGGCGATCGCCTGGTCGGTTTGGGGGCAAAGTCGAGCGGCTGAAGATGATGTGATTCATCAGGGCGAAGAAGAAACTCGCGTCATTTTTGTGTTTCGCGCTCAGCAGCAAACCTATCGAATTATCCGCAGTCGTTATCGCACTCAGCCCAGCGTTTTGGAATTTCAGATGCAGGTTCCAGACGGATTTCGCAGCCTCACCGAACGCAGTGTCCGCGCCACGCAGCATCGAATTTTGCAGCATTTACGCTTGGACTATGAAACCTTTGTAAACTCTGCGTATTTGCGGCAGGGTCGCGCTGATGAATTCATGCTGAAGCGACCGAGCGAACGCAAGCAAATTCTCGCAGATTTACTGAAGCTCGATCAGTACGAACTGCTGGCCGAACAAGCCAAAGAGCAAGTCCGCGAACTGAAAGCGGAACTGACGACGATCGATCGCAACCTCATCCGCCTTGGCGAAGCGCTTGCCCAAGAAGCCATTCTCGTGGCGGAACAGGCGCAGATCGAGCAGGCGATCGCCCAAATGCAGCAGTCCCAACAGTCCGACGCTCACGCCTTGCACGAACTTGGAGCGATCCAGCAGCAGCGGCAAACCTGGCAGCAGCAGCGGACGATGCTTCAGCAGCAGCAACAGCACTTGATGCAGGATGCCCAACGTTTGCAGCAGGAACTTTCTGCCGCGCAGCATCAGCAGCAAACCTTGGTGGCAATTTTGGCCGAAGATCGATCGATCGCGCAGGGCTACGCTTACTTCCAACATCTGCAAGCGCAAGAAGAAACGCAAACGGCTCGATCGCGCCTCCATCAAGCCGCCCAAGCACAACGGCAGGAATTGCAGCAGCAGCAGAGCGATCGATTGCGCGATCTGCAAACTCAAAAGCAGCAGGCGCAAATTCAGCTTGAAAATTTGGCCGAACAAACTGCCGAAATCGCGCAGATTCTCAGCAAATCGAACGACATTGCGACTGCGATCGAACATCTCAAACAGGCGCGATCGCAACTGGTTCGCTTCGATCAGCTTCAACTGCAAGCCTCGCCTTTGATGCAGCGTCGAGCGCAGATTCACACCGAACTCGATCGCGCTCAAACTCGCCTGACGACGCGAATTGAGGAACTGCAATCGATCGCCAATCAGCTTCAGCAGCAGCGATCGCGCCAGCCGCAAATTCAGCAAGCCGTGCGGGAAGTGGTCGGACAAGTGGAGTATCTTGAACAGCGCAAAAACTATCAGCAGCGCGTCCGCGAAAAAGGCATGGAGCGGCGGAATTTCCTCGATCGCCTCCAGGAACAACAGCGCGAATGTGAGCGGCAGTTGGCTGAGCTTGATCATAAAATTCGGATGCTTCAGCGCGAAGAAAATAGTAGCAATCAGGCGGTGATCGCGACTTCAGAAATTGCGATTGGCGACGAAGCAACTGGCAAAAGTTTAGCTGTCAAAGAAGCAGTGAATGGCCGCTACGTGGTTCCTGATGTTGAATATCCACCCTGCCCGCTGTGCGATCGCCCCTTAGATGAACATCATTGGCAAGTCGTTCTCGATCGCCATCGCACTGAACAGCAGGAAATTCAGCGACAAATTTGGGTGATTCGTGAACAGCTATCGTTGAGCGATCGCGAGATTGAACTGTTAAGAAAAGAATACGCCGCGCTAGAGCAAGAATTGGGCAGCTATAGCACTGCGCTAGAGCGAAAAGGTCAGCTTCAAGAGCAGCTTCAAGGAACAGCAACGGTTCAAGAACGGCTGACACAAATTCAGTTTGAACAGGCAGAAATTGCGCGATCGATCCAAGCTAAAACATTCGCCAGCAGTCTACATGAAGAGTTGGCACTACTCGATCGCAGCCTCACACAATTAGGTTACGACGACAAAGATCACGCTTTGGCACGGGGCGAAGTCGATCGCTGGCGGTGGGCAGAAATCAAGCAGGCGGAACTGAAGCAGGCGCAAAAGCGACAGACACAATTTCAGCAGCAACAGCCGCAAATTGAGGCGCAAATTGCAGAAATTGATCGGCAGATTTGGGATTTAGCGCGATCGACTCTTCAGCATCAAATCAATCATCTGGACGCAGAAATTGCGCGAATCGATTATGATTTCGATCGCCACACTGCCCTTCGACAAACGCTCAAACAGGCGCAAAATTGGCAGTTTCGCTATCAAGAATTAGGACAAGCACAGCAGCAATACCCGCAGGTGCAGCAGCGGGTTCAGGAACTGAATCATTTGCTGGAAACGCGATCGCACTCCTACAAATCCGTTCACGCTCAAATCACCGCACTCGATCAGCAACTCACGCAAACGCCCGATCGCACCTTAGAGATTCAAGAAATTGAAAGAGCAATGCAGGAACGACGGGGGAGGCTCGATCGCCAGCTCGCGCAGCAAGGAAGACTTGAGCAGCAGTTGCAGCAGATTGCAGATTTCAAAATTCAGCATTCTGAGTTCAGCCAGCAGCTTCAAACGAGTAAACGTCAGCAGCGCGTTTATCAAGAATTGGCGCAGGCGTTTGGCAAAAATGGTATTCAAGCGTTGATGATCGAGAACCTATTGCCCCAGCTTGAAATCGAGGCAAACCAAATTTTAGGACGGCTGAGTTCTCATCAGCTTCATATTCAGTTTGTGACCCAAAAATCGCGCAAAGGTAAATCCGCTCCTTCTGCCAAACTAATCGATACGCTGGATATTTTGATCGCGGATTTACACGGAACTCGCCCCTATGAAACCTATTCCGGCGGCGAAGCATTTCGGGTGAATTTTGCAATTCGATTAGCTTTAGCAAAATTGTTGGCACAGCGATCGGGCACGGCGTTACAGCTACTCATTATTGATGAAGGATTCGGGACGCAAGATGAAGCGGGATGCGATCGACTCATTGGTGCAATTCAAGCGATCGCTGCTGATTTCGCCTGCATTCTCACCGTGACGCATATGCCGCACTTCAAAGAAGCATTTCAAACGCGAATTGAAATTAGCAAAACGACAGAAGGATCGCGAATCAATCTATCAGCTTAAATGCGGCGATATTTTGTCAGAACGCTCATCACTTGCCCAGGCGTGGAAGTTTTTTGAAACTTGCTCCATTCGCCCGGTTCGGCATAGCCCAGCAGGAAAAAATCGTGAATAATTAGCTTCACAATTTTGGGTGAGCCGAATAGGACATGGCGGACTTGTTCACGGTTGCCATCGCTTTTCGATCGCTCGATCGGCTTTTCCGGCGGCTTTGCATCTCCATCTTCAGCAGG
>JAAUTJ010000173.1 GCA_012031475.1 Leptolyngbyaceae cyanobacterium SM1_3_5
GCGAGCAACAACACTCAACCGCCTGTTTGGACGTGACGGAAATGACTGCTCGCGCGGCTTCGACTGTCCAGATTTCTCAGCGGCGGACAAGGGCGCGATCTGCTGCGCGGCGGCAACGGCAGCGACCAGCTACAGGGCAACCAGGACAGCGACAGGCTGAACGGCGGACGCGGCAACGATCGACTCAACGGTGGCTTAGGCGATGACACGATGCTGGGCGGTAGAGGAGCAGACCTGCTGCGCGGCGGCAATGGCGACGATCGCATGTTGGGCGGCACGGGAGCCGATCGCTTAGAGGGCAATCAGGGCAACGACTTCATGGAAGGCGGTGCAGACGATGATGTCTTGATTGGACGGCTCAATGCAGATGTGTTGCGCGGTCAGGGCGGCAACGATCGACTGCGCGGCAACTTGGGCGACGATCGGCTGGAGGGCGGCGCGGGCGATGATTTGCTCGATGGCGGACGCGGCGAAGACGTACTCGTCGGCGGCAGCGGTGACGATCAGATATTTGGCAGGCTGAACAACGACAGGCTGAACGGCGGCGCAGGCAACGATTTACTCGACGGTCAAGCCAACAGTGACGAAGTTCGCGGCGGAGCCGGACGCGATCGCTTGCTGGGCAAAGGCGGCGCTGATCTGCTGGTTGGCGGCACTCAGGCAGACGTTCTCAACGGCGGCCAAGGGTTCGATCGCTTGTTTGGCGGAGCGGGCAACGATCGCATCATTGGCGGACGACGTGCCGATCGCATCACAACCGGACGGGGCAGCGATGTGGTCGAATATCGCGCCATCGGTGACGGTGGCGATCGGATCTTCGATTTCTCTACGGACGTTGACCAAATTAACTTCAGCCGCATCTTTGCAGGCAACGGCTACGGCAGCAATCGCCCCTACTCGCGATTATGTCCGCTTCGAGCAGACCGGACTCGACACGACGATTTCGATCGACACGAATGGCGATCGACGCGGCGGCTTTGAAGCGTTCATCACGCTCTCTGGGGTGCGTGCCAACACCGTCGTGCGCCGCAATTTCATCGTGTAGTTTATTGTTCAGTCGGTTGGGCGATCGCGAATCATCTACCATGATGAAGTTGACTCGATCGCCCATCCCCATTCATGTCTGCCAACGCTCCTACCCCGCAAGAAATCGCCGCCGAAGGCATCAAGCCCGACGAATATGAAGATATTGTGCAGCGGCTTGGACGCCACCCCAACCGCGCCGAACTTGGTATGTTCGGCGTCATGTGGTCGGAACACTGCTGCTACAAAAATTCGCGTCCCCTGCTGAAGCAGTTTCCCACTGAGGGCGATCGCATTTTGGTGGTCCTGGCGAAAATGCGGGCGTGGTGGACATGGGTGACGGACTGCAACTCGCCTTCAAAATCGAATCGCACAATCACCCGTCTGCGGTCGAGCCGTTTCAGGGTGCAGCAACCGGAGTTGGCGGCATTTTGCGCGACATTTTCACAATGGGAGCCAGACCGATCGCCATCCTCAATTCTTTGCGGTTTGGCAATCTCGACGATGCCCGCACCAAACGCTTATTTTCCGGTGTCGTATCGGGAATTTCCCACTATGGCAATTGCTTGATTGGAAGCGAACGTTTTATCTGGCGCGATCGATACGGCGTTCACTTTGACACGATGGGAAACTTTGTTGAATCCCAACTGCATAATGCTCAAACCACAGTAGAACTAGGCGATCAATCGATCGAAACGCTCTCAATTGACCCAGATACCTTTGAAAGCTGCTGGCAATCTGTCCGCAGAGTGTTCAAACGTCACACTCAAACACTGCTAACTATTCGGACGCCGCTGGGTCGTTCGCTAAAGCTCACGCCTGATCACCCCATGTTCATTCGCAGAGGCGGAACTTGGGATGTTTGTCCGGCTCAATTACTCCAGATCGGCGATGAAATTCCGCTATTGACCAAGCTGCCTAAAACCGATGTCGCGATCGCTCCAGCAATTGACTTGCTCAGTGAATTGAAACCAGAACAGCATTCAGGCACTTATGTGCAACTTCCGATCGATTGGCAGGCAACGGATGTGGTAAGGACGGCTTTGCTGTTGCTAGAGTCCTCCGCTACAAATCGCTGTCGCTACCTTAAGAGCGCAACGCTTCCCTTAAAGCACTTTTTGGCACTAGAGCCATATTTGAACGTTCCGCGAGATCAAATTCATTTGTTCCGCTGTGGCAAAACAAACTACGTCAAAGCAACAGTTCAACCGGATGCTAGGTTTGCTCGTCTAATTGGATATTTTCTGTCTGAAGGCTGCGTTTCTCAAAATGGCAATACTTACAAAATCGTCTTTGTATTTGCTCATCATGAAACGGAGTATGTCAAGGATGTTTCTGAAGCACTCAAGCAATTAGGCTTGCGTCCCTGTATGGAGAAAAGAGCTTCAACGATCGCAGTCTACGCAACTTCTTGGCTGCTTGGCTTTGCTCTCAAAGACGTATGGCAGTGCGGCACAGAAGCAAAAAACAAAAGCGATCCCGGACATTTGTTTTCGAGTGGCCGAGCCAGCTTCAGCGTGAAGTTTTGAAAGGACTACTTCGAGGGGATGGCTCTCTCACAACTAAAACGCACGGCAATCACGCCAAGATTACGTTCGCTACTACCAGCCGCAAACTGTTTGATCAAGCAGTTGCACTGATTCAAGATCAAGGCGCAATTCCATACATCTACCAGCGTTCAGCCTCAGAAGGTTTCATCCAAGGCCGCAAGCATCAACGTCTACCCATGTGGCAGCTAGAAGTTTGCAATTTTGATGGGTTAAATGCCTTAAAAGATATTTTTTCAGAGACAAGAACGCTGGCACTTGCAGGTGCAATCGATCGCTATTCTGGTAAAACTCATTCTTTCCCACGTTTCCGACAGGCATCAACTCAAGTTGTAACTGTCAAAGTTAAAAGCATCGAAACGCAATCTGTCTCAGAATTCCCAGTCTACGATGTTGAAGTAGACAATACACACTTGTTTGTAACCACTTCAGGAATCATTACGCACAACTGCGTCGGGGTTCCCACTGTGGGCGGTGAAGTGTATTTCGATCGCGCCTATGCCGGAAATCCCCTCGTCAACGCAATGGCGATCGGCCTGATAGAAACACCAGAAATCGTTAAATCGGGCGCATCTGGCATCGGCAATCCGGTTCTCTATGTCGGATCGACAACCGGACGCGACGGCATGGGCGGAGCGAGTTTCGCCAGTGCGGAACTCAGTGATGCCTCGATGGACGATCGCCCCGCTGTCCAGGTTGGCGATCCGTTCCTGGAAAAATCTTTGATCGAAGCCTGTCTGGAAGCCTTCAAAACGGGAGCCGTTGTTGCCGCGCAGGACATGGGCGCAGCCGGAATCACCTGCTCCACGTCAGAGATGGCGGCAAAAGGCGGTGTGGGAATTGAGCTTGATCTCGATCGCATTCCGGTTCGTGAAACTGGCATGGTTCCCTACGAATATTTGCTGTCGGAATCTCAAGAGCGAATGCTGTTTGTGGCCGAGAAAGGCCGTGAATCGGAACTGATTGAAATCTTCGATCGCTGGGGACTTCATGCGGTTGTGGCGGGTGAGGTGATTACCGAGCCAATTGTGAGAATTTTATTTAAGGGGTCGATCGCTGCCGAAATTCCCGCCACAGCGCTGGCCGACAACACGCCGATCTATCACCGTGAACTGCTCTCAGAACCGCCTGAATACGCCCGTCAAGCTTGGGAATGGACGGAAGCCGATTTGCCCGACGGTGAGATTACAGGCATTGCCGGAAAATCCTGGACAGAAATTCTGCTGACGCTGCTGGATGTGCCGTCGATCGCTTCCAAGCGCTGGGTTTATCGACAGTACGATCACCAGGTTCAAAACAACACGATTTTGCTTCCCGGTGGTGCGGATGCCTCTGTCGTGCGATTGCGACCTGTGAACGCAAATCCGGCTGATGCGACGAAGGGCGTGGCGGCAACGGTCGATTGCAATTCGCGCTATGTCTATCTCAACCCGTATGAAGGTGCAAAAGCGGCAGTAGCCGAAGCTGCTCGTAATTTGTCCTGCGTGGGAGCGGAACCGCTGGCCGTGACGGATAACCTCAACTTTGGCAGTCCCGAAAAGCCGATCGCTACTGGCAGCTTGCCGAGTCCTGTCGCGGTTTGGCCGAAGCCTGCCGCGAGTTTGCCACTCCGGTCACGGGTGGAAATGTCTCGCTTTACAACGAAACGCTGGATTCCGCAGGCAATCCGCAGCCGATCTATCCGACGCCCGTTGTGGGCATGGTTGGACTGGTCGCGGATATTCGGCAAGTTTGCGGACAAGGCTGGCGATCGCAAGCAGATTTAATTTACCTGCTCGGCACAAATGCGGCGACCTTGGGCGCATCCGAATATTTGGCTACGGTGCATGACACGATCGCCGGAGTGCCGCCCGTCGTTGATTTCGAGGCCGAACGGCGCGTCCAGTCTGCCTGTCGGACGGGGATTCGGCGCGGCTGGGTGCGATCGGCTCATGACTGTGCTGAAGGTGGCTTGGCGGTTGCGCTGGCGGAATCCTGCATCAGCGGCAACTTGGGCGCAGATGTTCAAATTCCGCTGACGGGTCGCGTCGATACTGCTTTGTTTGGCGAAGGCGGCGCGCGAATTCTGGTTTCGATCGATCCTTCCGACCAGACCGAGTGGGAAATGTTCTTACGTGAACAGTTGGGCGCAGACTGGCAGCAGATCGGACGGGTGAGCGGTTCGGCTTTACGCATCGCCACAAGTGAAGCAGATTTGCGAGTTGACGCTAGCCTGGAGATGATGCAGTGTTGGCAGTTTGCAATCGATCGGCGATGAGCGCTGATCCAAATCCAGTTTGATTTTTCCGTTCTGCTTCGAGCCGTTCAAGATAAGATTATTACGAAAGCTTAATCTGTTCTTACAGAACATTAAGCCTTGGGACGGATTTATTGCTGTCTCGCTCACTGATTTTTCACTCTTAATCCCAAATTGACCCCAAGTCGCATGATGCCAAACCACCTCGATCGCTCTGGTGATGCTGTTCGGCCTGCTGGTGACTTCGCAAAACCTGACAAACCTGAAGAAGCCTGTGGCGTCTTTGGCGTCTATGCTCCAGGCGAAGATGTTGCTAAGCTCACTTATTTTGGACTGTACGCGCTTCAGCATCGCGGTCAGGAATCCGCAGGCATCGCGACATTTGCAGAAAACACCGTCCACCTGCACAAAAACATGGGCTTGGTGTCGCAAGTTTTTGACGAAACGATTCTCGATCAGCTGGTCGGCAATTTGGCCGTTGGCCACACGCGCTACTCGACAACCGGATCAAGCCGCGTCGTCAATGCTCAGCCTGCGGTCGTGAAAACGCGACTGGGATCGATCGCCCTTGCCCACAACGGCAACCTGGTGAATACAGGCATTTTTGCACGACGAACTGCTGCGATCGAACGTGCAGCTTGCCACAACGACTGATTCCGAAATGATTGCCTATGCCGTCGCGGAAGCGGTGAACGCGGGCGAAGACTGGCTGTCGGGCGCAATCACCGCGTTCAAACGCTGCGAAGGTGCATTCAGCCTGGTGATCGGCACGCCGGACGGCATCCTGGGAACTCGCGACCCGAACGGCATTCGTCCCCTGGTGATCGGCACATTGGAAGCAACGGAAACCGCCCCAATTCGCTATGTCCTCGCTTCAGAAACCTGTGCGCTCGACATCATTGGTGCGGACTATCTGCGCGATGTGCAGCCCGGAGAACTCGTTTGGATCACTGAGGAAGGCATCGCGTCCTATCACTGGCAACGCAGACCAAGCGCAAACTCTGCGTCTTCGAGATGATCTACTTCGCCCGTCCCGACAGCATCATGAACGAGGAAAGCTTGTACAGCTACCGGATGCGAATCGGGCGAACCTTGGCGATCGAATCTTGCGTTGATGTCGATTTGGTGATGGGCGTTCCCGATTCGGGGATTCCGGCTGCGATCGGCTTTTCGCAGCAGTCGGGCATTCCCTATGCTGAGGGCTTAATCAAAAATCGCTATGTCGGGCGCACGTTCATTCAGCCCACGCAGCACATGCGCGAAGCTGGAATTCGGATGAAGCTCAACCCGCTCAAAGATGTCCTCGTCGGCAAGCGAATCTTGATTGTCGATGACTCGATCGTGCGGGGAACAACAAGCCGCAAAATCGTCAAGGCGCTGCGCGATGCGGGCGCGATCGAGGTTCACATGCGAATTTCCTCGCCACCCGTCACGCATCCGTGCTTCTACGGCATCGACACGGATAGCCAAGAGCAACTGATCGCCGCCACCAAGTCAGTCGAAGAAATTGCCGCCCAAATTGGCGTCGATTCGCTGGCCTACCTGAGTTGGGATGGAATGCTCGAGGCAACTGGAGAAGCCAAAGACACCTTCTGTTCCGCCTGCTTTACCGGGAACTACCCCGTTCCCGTGCCCGAACAGGTGAAGCGATCGAAGCTCCTGCTGGAAAAATCTGCGCCTGTGACCGTCTAATTGAAGCAGTTCCCTAGATTTAGGACAGCCCCTAAATCCCCATGAATGGGGACTTTGAGGATTGTTTGCGGGGTTGCTCGTTTCTCTGCCGAACGGTCTAGCGGATCGATCGATTGGCCTCAAAGTCCCCCACTCGTGGGGGACTTAGGGGGCTGCGCCGAGGCATCAGCCTGATCAAATCTGCTCATTCCATTCGCGGACGGGCAGATTTTTTCATAGACAACGTAGGCCGATCGGTCGAACTTTTCAGCCCAAAAATTTCCTATCCTGACCAGCAATTACAGCTTGATTTAACAGACATAAAGGAGAAAATTCATGAGCGGTCACGCCAGCCACAAGGGAAAATCGGTTAAACCCAACACCAACATGAACGGTGAAATCAACGCCGATCCCAACGTTCCGCAGGATATTCCGACCGAAGAAGGCTATCCGTTTGACGATCGCGGCGATGCCAAACCGGAAGCGATCGAGCGTCCCAGCAATCCGTCTGCCTCTCAGCACGACGATCGCTAAATTCAAAAGGGCAGGATCAAGAGGAATCCTTGTCCTGCCTGTTTAAAAAATAAGGAATCGTAGTGCCAAAGCAAGCTGCCGCAATCACTAAAAAAATCACGCCGGGAAAAAGCGGAACCACAATTCCGATCGCACCCAGCACCAGACAAATTGTTCCGGCCACAATTCGGGCAGCATAGCGAGTGGGCAGCATGGAATTGATGTTAGAAGATTTGAGATGATTCTAGGTGACTGCTGACATAAACCGTCGAACTTATTCCGAGATCAAAGGCGAATCGATCGCGGAGTCTCTCACCAATGGCTGATAGAAACTGGCGATTAAACCGACCATCAGCCACCAGAGCGTACTGACCTGCGGACGATACCAAACGGTATCCACCAAGCCGTGCGCCAGCATTCCAAACATTGTGGCGATCGCCGCCATCAGCCAAAATCCGGATGCATTTCGAGTCGATCGCAACCGCTGAAGCTGCACCCAGCCTTGATTAAACGCCACCAGCAGCAGCCACAAAAAACAGGTGAAGCCGATGATCCCCGTTTCCACCAAAACTTCCAGCAAGATCGAATAGGCACTGAGGGCGCTAAATCCGGTGCGCTGGTAGCGCGGATAGATCTTGTTAAACGCGCTGTTGCCCGGACCAATGCCGATGATTGGGCGATCGCGAATCATCTCGATCACGCCTGACCAGACGTTGATGCGATAGTTGTTGCTGCTGTCTTCTCGTCCGACGAACATGCTGCCAACGCGATCGCGCAGGGGTTCCACCGTTGCCACAGCCAGCACGATGACACTAGCCGACACGCCCAGCACGATCGGCATTGCCAGCCTGCGCCACAGTCGCGGCAGATAGACGCTGAACCAGTGAACCAGCAGCACCATTGCGGCAAAGCTTGCGACCACAAAGCCAATCCAGCCGCCGCGACTGAACGTCAGCACCAAACAGGCCGCATTGGTCACGGTCAGCAGTAAGGCCATCGCTTTCGCCGTCCAGCGTTTCCAGGCAAAAACCGCCGCGCCGCTGAAGACGACAGCAGGCAGCAAATAGGCGGCGAGCAAATTGGGATTGCCCAAAAAGCTGTAAACGCGAGTCGTACCTGCCAGCGTCGATTCGGCATCCACCCAAGTCGCCAGCGCATCCGCGCCAAAAAACCACTGCCGCAGCCCAACCACGCTCACCAAAGCAGTCGCCAGCAAATAGACGAGGATGAGGATCGATCGCAACCGGGGCGATCGCAACACCCGTGCCGCCAGTGCAAACATCAGTAAATACAGCGTCAGCCTGCCGCAGCCGACCAGCGCCGCCGATTTCACTGGAGAAAGCGCAGTGGCAACGATCGAAATGCCCCAATACAGCAAAACAACCAAGGTGAATCGGCGTAAACCGACTCCGACTTGTCGTCGCTGAGCGTT
>JAAUTJ010000174.1 GCA_012031475.1 Leptolyngbyaceae cyanobacterium SM1_3_5
GGTTGTGTGGGCGTTTTGTGCGTTTGTGAATGATCAGGTCGATCGCCCGACTTTGGAAGTTTTGGCTTCTCAGGGAACGAAATTGGTGGCGGTGCGGGCAACGGGCTACAACAATGTGGATTTGGAGGCGGCGGCGGATTTGGGCATGACGGTTGTGCGGGTGGCGGCCTATTCGCCCTATTCGGTGGCGGAACATGCGGTGGCGCTTTTGCAGTCGCTCAATCGCAAGATTCATCGGGCATATAACCGCACGAGGGAGGGAAATTTTTCGCTGGATGGGTTGATTGGAGTGGATTTGCACGGGCGGACGATCGGCATTATTGGCACGGGAAAAATTGGTCGGGTGTTCGGGCAAATTATGCAGGGATTTGGCTGCAAAGTCTTGGGATATGATTTGTATCCGCATCAGGAATTTGTTGGAGAATATGTTTCGCTCGATGATCTGCTGGGGCGATCGCATATCATTTCACTGCACTGTCCGCTAACCACAGAAAATCATCATCTGATCGATCGAGCGGCGATCGAAAAAATGCGGGCGGATGTGATTTTGATCAATACCAGTCGCGGCGGTTTAATTGATAGCTTGGCGGCGATCGATGGGTTGAAGGCCAAAAAGATTGGTGGACTGGGACTGGATGTTTATGAGCAGGAAGCCAGCGTTTTCTATCAGGATTTGTCGGATGAGGTGATTCAGGATGATTTGCTGGAACGGCTGCTGTCGTTTCCGAATGTGATCATGACCGGACATCAGGCATTTTTGACGCAGGAAGCGTTGTCCGATATTGCCGAAACGACGATCGCCAACTTTGATGATTTTGAGGCGGGTCGGCCATTGCAAAATCAAGTTCAGTCTAATAAAGTTCAGCCCAAAGAAAGAAGCGCAACTTCTGCTTAGGTGCTGGCGCGATCGATCTTTTACAAATCGTATTGCTCGAATCAGGTCAGGCTTTTTAGGCTAGCAGTAAATTGAGGCTAGAAGTAAATTGCTTGGCCTGACTTGCTATGGATCTCGATCGATTGATGGTTAAACCGGGAACGAAAGTTTCCATTCAAGATTTTGACACGCGCTACACAGGCAAATATCAAGACAAAGCGGAAGCGACTGAAAAGCTGAAGGCGGATTTGTCCAGGCTGCAAGAATATCAAGATGTTTTATATGCTCAAGATACCTACGCGCTGCTGTTAATTTTTCAGGCAATGGATGCGGCAGGAAAAGACGGCACAATTAAGCATGTGATGTCGGGCGTGAATCCGCAGGGCTGTCAGGTATTCAGCTTCAAAGCGCCTTCAAACGAAGATTTGGATCATGATTTTTTGTGGCGGACGAATCGCTGTTTGCCGGAGCGCGGACGGATCGGAATTTTCAATCGATCGTATTACGAAGAAGTCCTCGTGGTGCGCGTTCATCCGGAACTGCTGGAGCGTCAACAACTGCCGCGATCGACAATGAATGAAGGCAATATTTGGCAACATCGCTTTGAAGATATCAACAACATGGAAAAATACTTAACGAGAAACGGCGTGGTCATTCTCAAATTTTTCCTGAATGTCTCAAAAGCTGAGCAGAAAAAGCGGTTTATGGCTCGTATTAATGAGCCGGAAAAAAATTGGAAGTTTTCCGCCAGCGATGCTAAAGAGCGTTTGCGCTGGGATGACTATATGACTGCGTATGAGCAAATGCTGTCAAACACCAGTACGGAAGCGGCTCCCTGGTATGTGATTCCTGCCGATCGCAAATGGTTCATGCATCTTGCAGTGGCAAACGTGATTTGTACGAAGCTAAAATCGCTGAATTTGACTTATCCCACGCTCAGCGATCAGCAGAAAGAAAACCTGATCAAAGCGAAGGAACTGCTAGAGAGCGAATCGTAATTTCTGGCTTGAATCTATTCTTAACCTGGGTGTGATTTTCTAGTAATGAATCCGCACAGATCAGGATTTTGGGTCTGCCCTGCCGTAATGTGGTTTTTGGAGGATTGCTGCTCGCTCTCACTCCGTTTTGACCTTGATTCACGTAGAAGCTTTTTATGGATATTCGTACCGTTGCCACAACGCCCTTTTCTGATCAAAAACCGGGAACTTCTGGTCTTCGCAAGGCGGTTTCTGCCTTTCAGCAGCCTAACTATTTAGAAAACTTCGTCCAGTCGATTTTTGACAGCATCGACAATCCCCAAGGTCAAACGATCGTCCTCGGTGGCGACGGTCGCTACTACAACCGCCAAGCCTGCCAAATTATTCTCAAAATGGCCGCAGCCAACGGTGTACAGCGAGTCAAAGTCGGGCAGGGCGGCATCCTTTCCACGCCTGCAACCTCGGTCGTGATTCGCAAATATGACACGATCGGCGGCATCATCTTGTCAGCCAGCCACAATCCGGGCGGCATCAACGGCGATTTTGGCATCAAGTTCAATACGAGCAACGGCGGCCCCGCTCCCGAAAAGGTGACAGAAGCGATCTATGCCCGCAGCAAGGAAATTACCGAGTACAAAATTCTCGATGCTGCCGATGTCGATCTTGACAAACTGGGCGAATCCAAGCTGGGCAACATGGTCGTCGAGGTGATCGATTCCGTCCGCGACTATCAGGCGTTGATGGAGTCGCTGTTTGATTTCGATCGCATCCATCAGCTACTCACAGGCCAGTTTCGCATGTGCATGGATTCGCTCCACGCCGTCACGGGATCGTATGCTCACGCCATCTTTGAGCAGCGATTGGGCGCACCTGCGGGAACCGTGCAAAACGGCATTCCGCTCGAAGATTTCGGCGGCGGACATCCTGACCCGAATTTGGTTTACGCCCATGACCTCGTCGAAATCATGTTTGGCGACAATGCGCCGGACTTTGGAGCCGCCTCGGATGGAGACGGCGATCGCAACATGATTCTGGGTCGGAATTTCTTCGTCACGCCCAGCGACAGCCTCGCGATTATGGCGGCGAATGCGAAGCTGGTTCCGGGCTACAGTGGCGGATTGGCGGGCGTGGCGCGATCGATGCCGACCAGCCAAGCTGCCGATCGCGTCGCCGCCCAAATTGGGATCGACTGCTACGAAACGCCGACGGGCTGGAAGTTCTTCGGCAATCTGCTGGATGCAGACAAGGCGACCTTGTGCGGTGAGGAAAGCTTCGGAACCGGATCGAACCACATTCGCGAAAAAAGATGGCCTGTGGGCGGTGCTGTTCTGGCTGAATATTTTGGCGGTGAAAGGTCAGTCGGTTGAGGAAATCGTCAAAGCCCACTGGCGGACGTATGGCCGCAACTACTATTCGCGGCATGACTATGAGGCGGTGGACAGCGATCGCGCCAACACGCTGATTACCGATCTTCGCGCCAAACTGCCCAGCTTGAAGGGTCAAAAACTCGGCTCTTACGAAGTCGATTATGCCGACGATTTCAGCTACACCGACCCGATCGATCACAGCGTCAGCCAAAAGCAAGGCGTCCGGCTGGGCTTCACGGACGGATCGCGAATTGTGTTTCGCCTGTCGGGAACGGGGACGCAGGGCGCAACCTTGCGAGCCTATTTCGAGAGCTATGAGCCGGATGCGGCCAAGCAAGATGTTGAAGTGCAGCAGGCATTAGGCGAACTGATTTCGATCGCTGACCAAACCGCCCGCATTCGCGAACTGACCGGAATGGACAAGCCGACCGTGATTACCTAGAGACTTGGAAAGCCCCTAAATCCCCCAAAGTTGGGGAACTTTGAGGATGGTTGACGGGAATTTCTAACGTTTGAAGCTGGAGAAAATCCGGGCAAATGTTGAAAAATCCTGAGAGCAAACCGGATCGGAAGTCCTCCACTCGTGGGGGATTTGGGGGGCGAATTAGGCAAAGTGTCACTGAACGATTTCGCTGTCCGAATTGCACACCTTCCCCCCAAACTCAGCAATGCAGACTCAAGAAAATCCGCAGGTCGAAATTCAGGTTGAAGACGATCGCACTGGCCTCAGTGTGGAAACGCTCAAACGCGCTTTTGCCGACAATTTGTTTTATGTCGTCGGTCGCTTTCCCGATGCTGCCTCGCCCAACGATCTGTACATGGCCTTGGCCTACACCGTGCGCGATCGCCTTTTGCAGCGCTGGCTCAGCACGATTCAGCTTTATCGTCAGCAAGATGTGAAAGTAGTTTGCTACCTGTCAGCCGAATTTTTGATCGGACCGCAGTTGGCGAATAATTTGATCAACCTGGATATCTACGATCAGGTGCGGCAGGCAATGGAAGAATCCGGCCTCAATCTCAACGATCTGATTGAGCAGGAAGAAGAACCGGGGCTTGGAAATGGCGGCTTAGGACGGCTTGCAGCTTGCTATCTCGATTCGCTGGCGACTTTGGAAGTTCCGGCGATCGGCTACGGCATTCGCTACGAATTCGGCATTTTTGATCAGGAAATCGAAAACGGCTGGCAGCGCGAAATTACCGATCGCTGGCTGCGAAACGGCTTTCCCTGGGAAATTCCCAGACTCGATCGGGCGGTGCAGGTGCAGTTTGGCGGCTACACCCAAGCTTACCGGGACAAACAGGGACGCCATCGAGTCCGCTGGGTGGAGAGCTACACTGTGCAGGGCACTCCATACGACACGCCGATTTTGGGCTTCAAGAAGAACACCGCGAACACGCTGCGACTGTGGAAAGCCGAAGCCGGAGAATCGTTCGACTTCCAAAAATTCAACGAGGGCGACTACTACGGCGCGGTCGAGGAGAAAACAGCTTCCGAAAATATTAGTAAAGTCCTCTATCCCAACGACGAACCGATTCAGGGCAAACGGCTCCGGCTCCAGCAGCAATTTTTCTTCGTCTCCTGCTCCTTGCAAGACATGATTCGGACACATCTGCACGAGGGCGACTCGCTAAGCAACTTCCACGAAAAATTTGCCGCCCAACTTAACGATACGCATCCGACGATCGCCATTGCCGAACTGATGCGCCTTTTGCTCGACGAACACGGCTTCGACTGGGATCAAGCGTGGCACATCACCCAAAACACCTTTGCCTACACCAACCACACGCTATTGCCCGAAGCGCTCGAACGCTGGTCTGTCCAGCTATTTGGCGATTTGCTGCCGCGCCATCTCGAAATTATCTACGAAATTAACTCGCGATTTTTGCAGCAGGTGCGCGATCGATTTCCCGGTGATGGCGATCGAATTGCGCGGATGTCGCTGATCGAAGAAGGACGCGAAAAATCAGTGCGAATGGCCTATCTCGCCTGCGTTGGCAGTCACGCTGTCAACGGCGTTGCCGAACTGCACAGCCAGTTGCTCAAAGACATGACTTTGCGGGACTTTGCGAAATGTTCCCCGAAAAATTCCTCAACGTCACGAACGGAGTCACGCCGCGCAGATGGATGGTGCAGAGCAATCCGCGCCTGAGCTTTTTGATCTCTGAAAAGATTGGCGATCGCTGGATCACCCATCTCGACGAACTCCGCAACCTCGAACCCTTTGCCGAAGACCACGAATTCCGCAAACGCTGGCGCGAAACCCAGGAAGGCACCAAAGCCGAACTTGCCGCCTACATCAAACAGCGCCTCAACATCGAAGTTGATCCCCAGTCACTCTTCGACGTGCAGGTGAAGCGCCTGCACGAATACAAGCGCCAGCACCTCAACGTGCTGCACATCATCACGCTCTACAACCGGATCAGGCAAAACCCCAACCTCGACATCACCCCACGCACCTTCATTTTTGGTGGCAAAGCGGCTCCCGGCTACAAAATGGCAAAGCTGATCATCAAGCTAATTACCTCAGTGGGTGACGTGGTGAACCACGATCGCGACGTGCAAGGCCGCTTGAAAGTCGTCTTCCTGCCCGACTACAACGTCACCCTCGGCCAGCGCGTCTACCCCGCCGCCGACCTGTCCGAGCAGATCTCGACCGCAGGCAAAGAAGCGTCGGGGACGGGCAACATGAAATTCGCCATGAACGGCAGCTTAACGATCGGCACCCTCGACGGTGCAAACATCGAAATCCGTCAAGAAGTCGGTGAGGAAAACTTCTTCCTCTTCGGCCTCACCGCCCCCGAAGTGGCCGACCTGAAGGAAAAAGGCTACAGTCCCCGCGACTACTACAACGGCAACCCCGACCTCAAAGCCGTGATCGACGCGATCGCAGGGGGCACATTCTCCCCCGATGAGCCAAACCTGTTCAAACCCCTAATCGACTCCCTCCTCGATCGCGACGACTATTTGCTGCTAGCCGACTACCAAAGATACATCGAGTGTCAAGACAAAGTTTCCGAAGCCTATCGCGACCTCGATCGCTGGTCACAGATGTCCATCCTCAACACCGCCCGCATGGGCAAATTCTCTAGCGATCGATCGATCCGCCAATATTGTCAGGAGATCTGGAAAGCCGAACCGATCGCCGTCAAACTGTGCGGCTACGATGGATCGCAGGAAGGTATTGGAGTTCGGTGCGATCTGTGAGAGGCAAGGGATTTGGGAACGCCCCTAAATCCCCCAAAATTGGGGGACTTTGAGGATTGTCTGAGGTAATTTCAGTCTGGAGGGTGAGCGATCGCCCCAAACAAACCCCAACTCAGACGCTAGAACAGAGGAGACAACCCAAGTCGCGGTCGGCACAGCCAATGCGAAGCGCTTGAATGCCACCCACAGATCAGCCCTTGCGTGGGGGTGCAGGGGGAAGGCACTCCCCCCTGCTGGGGTTGGAGGTTTGGAGGAGGGGCAATGCCCCTAGCCTCCAATGGCTCGGATCAACGAATCAAGCAACAGACAAACAATCTTTTTGAAGAAGGGAAACCACATGGCAACACTGCTCGAACAACTTCGCCAAATGACGATCGTGGTCGCAGACACCGGAGACATCCAAGCGATCGAAAAATTCACGCCCCGCGACGCGACGACCAACCCTTCCTTGATCACCGCCGCCGCCCAAATGCCCGAATACCAGCAGATCGTGGACGATACGCTGCTGCAAGCCAAACAAGACGCAGGCGAAGGAGCGACGCAAAAAGACATCGCCAACCTCGCCTTCGATCGCCTCGCGATCGCCTTCGGCAAAAAAATCCTGGAAATCATCCCCAAGCGCGTCTCAACGGAAGTCGATGCCCGCCTGTCCTACGACACCGAAGCCACGATCGCCAAAGCCCGCTACATCATCGAAGAATACAAAAAAGCCGGAGTCGATCGCGATCGCATCCTGATCAAAATCGCCTCGACCTGGGAAGGCATCAAAGCCGCCGAAGTGCTAGAGCAAGAAGGCATCCACTGTAATCTGACCGTTGCTGTTTGGACTGCACCAGGCGATCGCCTGCGCCGAAGCCGGAATCACCCTAATTTCGCCCTTCGTCGGACGCATCTTGGACTGGTACAAAAAAGAAACCGGAAAAGACTACACAGGCAGCGACGATCCCGGCGTCCAATCCGTCACCACGATCTACAACTACTACAAAAAATTCGGCTACAAAACCGAAGTCATGGGCGCGAGCTTCCGCAACATCGGCGAAATCACCGAACTTGCTGGATGCGATTTGCTGACCATTTCGCCCAAGCTTTTAGCCGAACTCGATTCAACTGACGCCGAACTTCCGCGCAAACTCGATCCCCAAGCCGCAGAATCAATGGAAATCGAAAAGCTTTCCATTGATAAAGAAACCTTCGATCGAATGCACTCCGAAGACCGAATGGCAAAAGACAAACTCGAAGAAGGCATTCAGGGCTTCTCCAAAGCCCTCGAAACCCTCGAAACCCTGCTGGCCGATCGGCTGTCCTTCCTCGAAGGCAAAGACAACCACAACCACGTCAGCAGCGATTTGTTCAAAGTCTACGACATGAACGGCGACGGCTTCATCACCCGCGACGAATGGCTGGGAACCGATGCCGTCTTCGATGCCCTCGATTCCGACCACGACGGCAAAGTTTCCCCCAGAGAAATGGAAGCCGGACTCGGAGCAATTCTACAGGTTGCCGCCAACGAATCATGAGCCTGAAAATTTACTTCATGCGGCACGGCGAAACGACGTTCAGCCAAACCGGAGGCTACTGCGGCGCGATCGATCCCGACCTCACCGAGGCAGGCCATCAGATGGCACAGGCTTTTGCCGATGCCTACAAGCAAATTCCCTGGAAAGCGATCTACGTCAGCCCGATGACCCGGACGATCGCCACCGCCAAACCGCTCTGTGACGCGATCGGAGCCGAAATGCAGTTCCGCGACGGCCTCAAAGAAATTCGCTACGGCGAATGGGAAGGCCAAACCGCCGAATACGTCAAAGCCCACTACGGCGACGACTACGTGCGCTGGCTGACCGAACCTGCGTGGAATCCGCCCACAGGCGGCGAAACTTCCGTGCAAATCGCCAGCCGCGCCATGCCCGTGATTGCGGAAATCGAGGAGAATACACGGATGGCAACGTCTGATCGTCTCCCACAAGCACGATCCGCATCGTCTCTGTAG
>JAAUTJ010000175.1 GCA_012031475.1 Leptolyngbyaceae cyanobacterium SM1_3_5
GCTGTCGCTGCGATCGATTCACCGTCAGCCCAACCCCGACAGCCGGAGTTCCGAAAGCTGCCCTGCTAACTGCGGCCTTTTTCGTCGCCTCCTCGATTCACATTCCTCTGCCGCCCACTAGTCTGCATCTAATTCTCAACGGCTCGCTGGGCGCGGTTTTGGGCGCTTATGCGTTTCCAGCAATTTTAGTCGGCTTATTCCTGCAAGCGGTCATGTTCGGACATGGCGGACTGACGACGCTCGGCCTGAATGCCCTTGTGATGGGGCTGCCTGCGATCGCCGCTGCCCAACTCTTTCGGCTCCATTCGGGATTTCCCAAGCGCCAATGGACGATCGCCCTGTTTGCATTTTTGGCGGGCGCGATCGGCGTTGGCCTGTCCACGCTGCTGTTTGTGACGCTGGCGATCGCCTTCCTCCCCGCAGGTCTAGACGTAGCCACCGAACGAGCGGCAATTTTAGGGCTAATCGTCACAAATCTGCCGCTGATGCTGATTGAAGGCGTTTTCACCGCTCTGCTGATCGGCTTTTTGCAGCGCGTCAAGCCGGAACTCGTGCCCGCGATTGATTCGCGATCGTGACAATGCACCTGGAAGACGATGCACCTAGAAATTGACCAGTTTGCCCGCCTCAAATCTCCGATTCACCAGTGGGAACCGCGCTGTAAGCTGGTTGGACTGCTGGCGATCGCCTTTGCCTTTGCAACCGTCAAAACCCTGTGGCTGATTCCCTGGATGCTGGGCGTGACGCTGCTTCTCTACGTCGTTTCACGCTTGCCGATCGACTTTTGGACAAACCGCATTCGCTATCCGGGTGGAATGCTGCTGGCGATCGTGCTGCTGCTGCCGATGATTTCGGGCGAAACAATTCTCTGGCAGTGGGGCGGTTTGTCCCTGCGGCAGGAAGGCGTGATGGCAATGCTGCTAATTGTTGGGCGATTTTTGTCGATCGTCACGATCAGCTTGATCTGGCTGGGCACTGCGCCGTTTGTGGTGACGGTGCGATCGATGCGGGCGATCGGGTTGCCGATGATTCTCACCGATTTGCTGCTGCTCTCCTACCGCTACGTCTTTGAACTCGGAGCCAGCCTCACCCAGATGCAGCAGGCGATGCGGCTACGTGGATTCACGCTGAGGCATCCCCGTCGCGACTGGCCGCGCATCGCTGCGTTAATTGGAACGCTGCTGATTCGCAGCTATGAACAGGCAGAAAGCGTCTATCAGGCGATGCGACTGCGCGGCTACGGTCAGCCCGTGCGATCGAGCCTGCCTGCGATCGATCGCGCCAGTCGCCTCAAGCTCGCAGTTGCCTTGGCGATCGCCATTGGCTTTGTCGTGGCGGATGTTCTATGGTGATGGGCGTTGCCTGAATTTTGCTCATGGATGCGATCGCCGTCTCTCATCTTTCTTTTGCCTATCCGAATCAAGACCCCGTTTTGAAAGCGGTGAATTTGACGATTCACAAGGGCGATCGCGTTGGCCTCATTGGACATAATGGCTGCGGCAAAACCACATTATTCCTATTAATTTGCGGCGTGTTGACTCCGCAATCTGGCGAGATTTTCGTGTTTGAAAAACAGGTGCAGCCCGGAGCATTTCGCCCCGATATCGGCTTGGTGCTGCAAAATCCGAACGACCAGCTATTTTGTATGTCCGTGTGGAACGATATTGCGTTTGCACCGCAGAATTTGGGCTTGTCGGAAGCGGAGATCGATCGCCGTGTTGTTGAGGCAATGCGCTGTACCGGAGTGGAAGCTTTGGCGCAGCGTCCGCCGCATCATTTGTCGGGTGGCGAAAAGCGGATGGTGGCGATCGCAGGCATTCTCGCCATGCAGCCGCAGGTGATTCTCTACGATGAACCCAGCGCCAATCTTGACCTCCGCGCCCGTCGCCGCCTGATTGAATTCCTCAAAACTGCGCCACAAACGACCGTGATTACTTCTCATGATTTCGAGTTTCTGCTGGAAGTTTGCGATCGCATCATTCTCCTATCAAACGGTCAGGTAATTGCGGATGGAACGCCGAAAGAAATTATGGGCGATCGCGCCTTAATGACGGCTTATGAATTAGAAGTTCCGGCTTCGATCGAGTGGTAACGCGATTGGTAGAAGCGATCGTTTTGCGCTTTTAGATATCAAGAATTGGATGCTTCATCTGCCCATCATCGCAATTGCCCAAACAACTCCATCAGTTTGCGCTTGCGGGCGTGGAGCAACTGCAACTGATTGAAATAGGTCGTCCAGGCCGCTTGCTGCCCCGATTCCACATACGCCGCTTTGACGTGCCGTAACCACTTCACCGCTTCCGAGTAGCGATCGGACTTGCCCCGATCCATAATCGGTTCTGCCTGCTGGCAAGCCGTCTCAATCACCCAGTCTGGATGCGTCGCCACCGCTGCTCGCATGACGCGATGCAGCAAGTCAGCGTGATAGTACCTGTCAGCGCGTACTGCTTGAATGGCATCTTCTACCCGTTCCTCATGCAGAAAAATATCGACCTTGGCGGCGGCAGATCCCCAAGCTTGAGACTGGCGCAAGGTGGCAAGCAAGTCGGGTTTGAGGTCATTCCAGCCAGCGGCGGCGAGGTGTGCAACTCGCTGATAGTCGGCAAAATCGGGGCGAAGCTCAAAGGCGAGAATGCTGGCATCTCGTGCGGCGGCTCGATCGCCCAAACCTTCAGCCAGTTCGCTTGTCCAGCTTGCCAAAGCATGGCGACAATCTCCGGGCAGCGGCAATCCGGCCTGCGCGATCGACAGCGCTTCAGACAAATGCCCGGTTTCCCGCAAAGTTTTTGCCAAGGCAAACGCTTCTTCTGCCGTACTCATGCGATCGCCGCCGCACTCATCGCTTCCTCAACCTGACCGAGTTGAGCCAATCGCGTCAGATATGGCAGCATCAAGCCTGCCGCTCGTGCGAGGTTCAAATACTCCGTGTGTCGTTCTTGGCGATCGAGAATTTGCAGCCGAATCAAGGCCAAATCTTCACCAAACGGAGCCTCCAGCCCCGCAGAATCAGCATAGTCCCGACCCTGCAACGCCCGCTGCAAGTTCGGGTCAGTCCAGCCCTGCTGCAAGGCCGCGATGCTCATCGTCAGATCGCCATCCAGCGCATCTTGCCAATCCGCCAACATCACGCCCAGATCAACCGCTTCGGGCGACGAAAGTTCGGTACTCAAAATCACTTCTGTCCAAGCGTCGTTGAGCGATTCGACGATCGGAAAACTATCGCCGCCGTAGTCGCTGATGTCATCCCATTCGTCCGCACAGGCTTCCGTGATGGCTGAGAGAATCGCGATCGCGCTGTTTCCGTCTTCATTTCTGGCAAATTCCAGCGCTTTTTCGATCACCTCCAGCAGGTTGTCCGTAATCGGATCGTCCTCGTAGCCATCTTCGAGCGATCGCACCCCTTCGCGCAGAATGTGCTTTACCTGCTGTCGAAACGGAGCAACATTAATCGATGGCTGACGGCGCGGTGCGGCTACGGGGCAACGGGATTGGTCATCAGCATGACGTGGCGATCGATCGCTTCGATCAGGTCGGGCTGTTCGGCCACCAATGCCTGAACGAGTCGCTGCGTCTGTACATGATCGAGTCGGTCTAACAGTTGCGGCAGTGTGGGTCGAACTTCGATGCGATCGGGCTGTCGCACCCAAGCCAGCGCTGCTGCGATCGTATGCTTGCACCAGCCGTCATAGTCGTAAAGACAGGTACAGCGAACTGAAGTGACACCACCTGCATCAAACTGAAAGCTGACTCGATAAGGCACGGCTTCGCCGCCTTCCACTTCTGCATCAAGCGTATTGCCGCGCTGCACCAGATCGATCACGGCTCCGCGCTGATAGTAATCTTCGCCTCGGCTGAACGAGATATCGGTTGCGAACTGGTGAATCGTAGTTTCAGAAATGGAGCCGTCATGTGTCGCTGCCATCTCAACGCTCCAAATATTTTAGGCTTCTTTAGGCTTCTTCGATTTCTTCAGCAGGTTTCGGCCACAGAAGACGAACGCCCATGACGGCAAATCCGATCGCGGCGATCGTTTTCACCCAGCGAATCGGCAGAAATTGCGCCGCGCTGCCGCCCAAGAGAACGCCAAGCAGACTGGCAAGCAAAAGAGCGGCAACGGTTCCCAGAAAGACAGCGCGGAGCGATCGCGTCTGGCCGCTGAGGGCGATCGTGGCAAGCTGGCTTTTATCACCCAGTTCTGAAATAAAATCGTAATAAAGCTGATGCCGAGTAAGTGCCAATCCATGACGATGATTCCTTAAAGCTGCACTTCTTCAAGCTGAACCACTTAAAGCTGAACCACGTCCCATACCAGCATTGCCGCGATCAGCAGCAAGATTACGCCCGTTGCGGTTTCCAGCGTTTTGACCGAAACGTGACGCGACAGCCAGCGGCCAACCAAAACGCCGACCAAACTCGTCCCAATTAAGGCGACACTTGCGCCCAAAAAGACGATCGCGGGCGTTTGGGATTGGGCGCTGATCAGCAGCGTGGTGACTTGCGTTTTGTCGCCCAGTTCTGCGAGGAAAACGGCGAAAAAGGTGGAGGTGAAAATCTGCAATTCTTGCTTGAACGTCAGCTCAGGAGCGATTGCCACTTCTGTCAGTTCGGCGGGAGCGGTCGATCGGTACGTTTCAGGCGTCAAAATTGCAGTCATGAGAATCGGCAGGAGTTATTTCATATTCCTTTCATTATTTGTGATTCGGTGGCAGAAGGTCAAGTCTTTGACTCAGGGATTTCCCTGACTGGTCTAGACTGAGGAATTGAAACCTCGATCGAAGAAACGGCCATGCGACTGTCTCAAATGTTGTTTGTCACCCTCCGCGAAGATCCGGCAGAAGCGGAAATTCCCAGCCACAAGCTTTTGCTGCGAGCAGGGTACATTCGGCGCGTGGGCAGCGGCGTGTTTGCCTACATGCCGTTCATGTGGCGCGTCTTACGGAAGGTTTCGCAAATTGTGCGTGAAGAGATGGACGCGACCGGAGCGCAAGAAGTGCTGTTGCCAACGCTCCAGCCCTCAGAACTGTGGCGCGAATCGGGTCGCTGGGACACCTACACGCAGGCTGAGGGAATTATGTTTGCGCTGCGCGATCGCCAAGAGCGCGAGCTTGGATTAGGGCCAACGCACGAAGAAGTGATTACGTCGATCGCCCGCGACATGATTCGTTCCTATCGACAACTACCCGTCAATTTGTATCAGATCCAAACGAAGTTTCGCGACGAAATTCGCCCACGTTTCGGTCTTTTGCGCGGACGCGAATTCATTATGAAAGATGCGTATTCGTTTGACGTTGACGAAGCCGGAATGAAAGCAAGCTACGTCAAAATGCGTGATGCCTATTACCGCATTTTGCAGCGCTGCGGACTGGAATTTCGCGCCGTTGATGCGGATTCGGGCGCGATCGGCGGGTCAGGATCGCAAGAATTCATGGTGTTAACCGCAGCAGGAGAAGACGAAGTTCTCTACACCGAAGACGGCAAATATGCGGCCAACGTCGAAAAAGCAACTTCACTGCCGCCCGATGCCGAACCTTCTTCGTTTACGACGTATGAAAAGCACCACACACCCGGAACGAACACGATCGCCACGCTTTGCAGCTACTTCAAATGTTCGCCCACTCAAACGCTTAAGAACGTCCTCTATCAAGTGGTTTATGATAGCGGCATGACCGTTCTAGTTTTGGTCAGCATTCGCGGCGATCAGGATGTGAACGAGGTGAAGCTGCAAAATGAACTGGTGAAAGCAGCGAGTGAATACGGTGGAAAAGCGATTCTAGCGATCGAGGTTCCTGATGCGGAAGCACAGGCAAAATGGGCGACCAAACCATTACCGTTGGGCTACATTGCACCCGACTTAAGTGATGACTACATTCAGCAAACGAAGAACGTTGCGCCGAAGTTTTGCGCCTCGTCGATCGAACCGCAGTAGATCTGAAAAACTTCGTCACCGGATCAAACGAATCCGACTATCACGTGGTCGGCGCGAACTGGGGCAATCAGTTTCAATTGCCCGATCGCACTGTAGATTTGCGGAAATCGATCGCGGGCGATCGCGCCGTCCACGATCCGACCCAAACGCTGCAATCCGCGAGAGGTGTTGAGATCGGCCACATCTTCCAACTCGGCACGAAATACTCGAAAGCACTCGGTGCAACTTTCACCAATGAACAGGGCGAAGAAGTTCCACTGGTGATGGGCTGCTATGGCGTGGGTGTGTCGCGCTTGGCGCAGGCGGCAGTTGAGCAGTCGTATGACAAAGATGGCATCATTTGGCCTGTGGCGATCGCCCCTTATCATGCGATCGTCGTCGTTCCCAACATTGCCGATTCTGCTCAAATGGAAGCGGCGGAAAAGCTGGCAGTTGAACTCAATCAAGCGGGAATCGAGACGCTTTTAGATGACCGCAATGAACGAGCAGGCGTGAAGTTCAAAGATTCAGATCTCGTCGGAATTCCCTACCGAATTGTCACAGGCCGATCGCTCGCTCAAGGCAAAGTGGAAGTCGTCAAACGCGCCGATCGATCGTCTCAAGAAATTGCGATCGAGGAGGTCATTCCGACTTTGAAACAGTGGATTGCGGAGGCGATTGGATAATGCAAATTCCAGAAAATCCTGACAATAACGACATTCGCAATGCAATCATTCAGCTACGCGAGGAATTGGGAGCGCAAATCGGGCAGCTTAGCGATCGCGTCGATCAAATTGACGATCGGCTTGAAAAACTCGACTACAAGTTTGATGTTTATCAAAAGGGCACAGACGGCATGGTGAGGATGGCAACGACCATTATTATTGCAACTGCTTCGGTTGTTGTACTTTCGAGTTTGAGTCCGGCTGTGATGGCGATCGCCACAGCATTTGCTACATCAAAAACATCGTAAAGTTTGATTAGGTTGATGCGATCGCAATGGAAAGTTTGTCGGCCTGTCTGATTGTGCAAAATGCAGAGAAACTGTTGCCGATCGCACTCGAATCGCTGGGCGAAATTTATGATGAACTGATTATTGTCGATGGTGGCAGCATTGATTCAACCTGCGATATTGCACAGCAGTTTGGCGCAACTCTGATTCATTCACCTTGGCCGGAACATCACGCTCAGCAGCGCAATGTTTATCTCGACGCTGTGAAGACAGATTGGCTGTTTGCGATCGATTCTGATGAATTTATCGACCTCAACACGCTGCATTTTCTTCAGCAGCTAAAACTACAGGGCGAACAGCTAATTTCCGAATTATTCTTTCTGCCGCGCTGCTGGATTAGTCCACATAAGCTAAATCAATATATTTCCAGCAGTCCGCATTATCCAGACGGTCAAGCGCGGATCTTTCGCCCTGCTGGGTTGCGCTATCAGGGACGAGTTCATTCAATACCTGTAGGCATTTCTAAGCCGCGTCAGATGCTTGACCATTTGGGCTTATATCATTTCGATCTATTTGTGAATTCGATCGAACAGCGGCAGGCAAAAGTCGCGAAATATGCAGCCGAAAATCCTCAAGATGGTGCAGCAGAATTTTATATTCCAGATCAGAATTCGCTGAAATTATCAGACTGGTCGATCGACTCTGTTTTGCCCGCTGTGGCCGATCGGCTGCGACAGCTTGACCCCAATTTGCCCACAGTTGAATTGCCTTTTCGAGTTTTTAATGCTCAGGCTCGATCGAGCAAAACGGCGTATATTATTTTTCCAAACTGGCAACATTTGACAGCGGCAGCGTTTGCGGAAATTGCTGCAATTCTAGAGATGATTGCTTTAGAAACAGAGCCGATCGATCTATATGTTGTGGGTGAAGCGGGCGATCGATTTGTCACCTCAACACTATCAAATTTGCTGAGTGAACTGCGGCTAGTTCATGATGCAGTGATGCCGCGATCGAGCCAAATTATTCTAATTTCTCCGCAGATGCAAGCAGAAATTTTAGCCTTGCAGCCCAACAGACTGGTGCTAGGTTATGAAGATGCTGAAGCGGCTGCGTTTGCGGAAGATCGCTTGATTTGCTGGGCGATCGATTAGCGAATTTTCGATAGAGTGGTAAATCGCTTCTAGCAACCAGAGATAATCAACAGTGGCAAGATTGGAAGTGGCAAGATTGGAGAGAGCGGAGGTATCGCTGACGACAATCACAGCCAGCCTCGATCGCGCAGGTGCTGAACATCCTGCTCAAAGTCTTCTACATCGTAATGAACACAAATGCCGCGATTTTGCCAGCAGCTTTTGAAATTCCATGACTTCTATTCCAGTAATCTTGCTGGCGCGGCTGAGGGAAATCCTCCAATCGAGTATGGTCAGGGAATCTAAAAGGTTTAA
>JAAUTJ010000176.1 GCA_012031475.1 Leptolyngbyaceae cyanobacterium SM1_3_5
AGGTGCGGGAGATCGTTGGGGAAGCCAGGGATGGCGATCGTAGGGCACTTGGCGGGCGGCAGCAAGGAAGGCATTGGCAGAAAAGAAGCCTTCTTCCTCGAAATAAGCGGCCATCTGGCGCATCGACCAGCCTTCGGGAATCGTGAAGCTGGCCTGAACGACATCGCCCTGCCAGACCTGATCGGCAATTTCGTCCAGCGGACGGGCGGGCGAAAGCTCATAGGTTCCTGCCTGAAAGCCGCCTTCGCATTTTGCAGCCCTTGCCAGCGCGTCCACAAGTTCCAGGCGGTGCGCGATCGAATCAGTCCTGCCGATTCGAGATCTGCGCCAATTTGCTGAGCAGAAGTTCCGGGTGGAATTTCGATCTGCACCGTGCTGTCAGCTTCTCCGGCGCGGGCGGCGCAGTTGCCCAACTCCACCACGACCAGCCCTGCCAAGCGCAAACGCCCAGCGTGGCCGGAAACACAAGCAGGTAGAAAAATCCTTTGGAGATGCGGCGGGCGATCGTCATGAGTCAACCCCTTGGGCGAGTGGCAAGCAATCCTAGGCTATTCCAATTCATCAAAAAGCTGGTCTTCAAGCTGCGATCGAATCGCTTGAAATTCCGCTGGTGATAGTAACTCAGGTTTGCCTGCTTTGTCCATCCGGGCAAAAAACAGCAGCGGATCGAGCGGGGTGCAAATCGCGTATTCCTGCTCCTCAAAGAAGAAATTGCCCAGCAGCTGAAACTGTTCCGATTCGGCTTCGGGGATGCCTTCATCTTCAATGTCCAGCGTGATGATGTCGTCTTCTTCGGCGGGCGGAATTTCGCCGGATGCCGTCAGGGTCAACGCCGTGCGCGACAAGGTTAAATCCTGCTCGGCCATGACCGCCCGCGCAGTGGAAAAAACCTCGTCAATTTCTTCGTCTTCGATATCGACCAGCGTTTCGGCTTCGTCGTCTTCTTCGTCAGGTTCCCACGCAAAAATTTCGACCGGGGCGTCAACGGGCAGCAGCAGCACATACTCTTGCCCCTCGACCTCCAGCGAATGCTCAATGTAGCAAACGAGCGATCGCCCCGCTTCGTCTGTGAGCGTCAGGGTCGGTGCATCCGAGCCATGATCGTCGTTGCGCTCTGCATTGTTTTGACCCGATGCCATTGCCGTATCCTCCTAAGCTGCCAAACACAGAAAATTGAACGATCGCGATCGCTTGGCAATAAAGCCACTACAGAAAAATTTACAGCATGGCCTGACCCGAAAACCGCTTTCTCCGTAATTTCTGCCTAGAGGCGTTGCACCCCGCTGAAATGCGGCGATCGATAGAAGTGGCGATCGATGGGAACAGCCCCCCAAATCTCCACTCGTGGGATTTTGAGGCCAGTCGCTTGACGCTCTAGACTACTCAGCAGGCAAAGCGGAGTTTTCACAGGCGATCGCACTCACCAACCCTCCTAAAGTCTCCCATTCATAGGGGATCTAGGGGGCTTTCCCCGCCGATCGCCACACCGCCCATCCGGTTCGCAAACTCACCTGGAACGGGATCGATCGGCTTTCAAACCGCTTCCGCTTAGAATAAATAAAGTGACAGCAGCAGTTCGGAACTCGGAAAGAGCCGACACCCGACACCCGACACCCCTCATAACATCAAGCTTCATGGACATCAAAGCGTTTTTTGAGCAAAGTTCTGGAAAATGGTTTTCGCAGCGCACCAGTCACCATCTCGCCTTTAAGCAGTCGGAAAGCGGCAAATCGCAAATTCAAATCGAGATGCTTGCCAGTGGCGATCCGACCGTGATCGAACTGTGCCAGCAGCACAACGCCGATCCGTCGCGGGTCGCCTGTGGAGCGCGGGTGACGTGGGACGGGACGATGGAGTGGGACGAAGAAAAGCACAGCGGCTCAACGGTTTTGGTGGCGATCGCGGATGCCGAAAAGCCAAACGAAGGCTTGCTGCTGCGCGAAACCGGATATGCGGAAAAAGCTCCGGTCGCGGGTCGTTACGTGATGGGCGCGGACAATGCCCTGACGCTGATTACCGACTATGAAACGATGTATTCGGAAGAGCGGCTGTGGTTTGCCAGCGAAAATTTGCGGCTGCGTACCAGCATCTTGAAGCGGTTTGGCGGCTTCAGCATGGCCTCTTTCTGTTCCGAAATTCGCATGGGCGGCGCAAAACCTGCTGAGGCGGCAGACACGGCGACTTCAGACACGGCAACTTCGGCTAGCTAGCGGCTTCGCTGTCGTCAAGCGGATGCTGAGCAACGGCTCGCAGCTTGGCGTAGAAATCCGGCGGCGTCGGTCGGGCACAAATCGATCGATCGGTGCGGCCATCCGTTCCACAACGGCCAGCAGGCGCGTGGAATTCAGCCGAGCTAGCTTACCCGAATCGATGTTCGGTGGATGGTAGGGCGCGATCGTTTCGGTGGCGATCGCGCTGACTTCATGCAGTTGAGCTAGTTTACCCGGATCAATGTTGGGCGGATGGTAGGGCGCAATTTCGGACGCGATCGCCTCTGGTTCTTCAGCCATAGCGGGCAAAAGCTTCAGGGGTAGCGGCTCTGGGCGGACAGACAGCAAAATTTCGCTGCAAATCATCCGCTCAAAATCCGGATTGAAGTGCGGTAAGGGGCGTTTGCGACGCCGCCAAAACGGCGAGAATTTGCTCAACGGAAACAGCTTTGTAGCGACCTTGGTAGAGCGCTTCGATCGCTGCCGATCGCAACCATTCGGCAGGATAGAGTTCGAGCCAGCGATCGATCAGCCGCTCCACAGTCCAACTGCCCAAGTCAAAATTATATTGACTCAGTAGCAGTTGAGTTTCGATCGCAGCCGTTGCCAGTTCGCTCATGAAATTGTGGTTGAGGGCGTTTGCCTTGCTGCTATTTTAATCGAGTGCGGTTGATTCACGGTAAGAGCAATCGATCGAAAAAATCAAGCGATTTTGTAATGGTTTGATTTCAATTGCTGTGAAGATTTCGCTTTTCTAAACTTAAGCCACCTTTCGCAATTCGATCGAGTTCAATTGAGTTGCGCTTGCAGCTAATCGTTTGATTGCTCTGCGCCGCCGATCACCGTGTTGCCTTCACCCGAAAAAGGCGGGCGATCGGTGCCAAAGTTGAAGTCGTTGATTCGCAATCCGATCGAGGCAATTTCGCGTTCGGGATTGACGCGCAGCACAACAGAATAGGTGCGACGGTTGTATTCCAAGCTGTAGTCGGTGTCAAAGCCGTCACCGCGATCGAGGTTGATCGACGCCTGCACACCAAACAGAAATGGACCGTAAATTTGCTGACGAATGCCCAACGAAAGGACGCGCTCGTCTGCATCGCGATCGAACAGAAACGGCGATTCACCGTCTCCAAAGCGCTGTGAATAGCTGACGTTGAAGGCGGTGTAGTCCAAAACCGGACGCGAATAGTGGCCGAACTGTCCGAAAAGTCCCAAAGTGCCCGTCAGCAGCGTTTGCGATTCGCCGTTCGTGTAGAAGCTGCCCACCAGTCGGGCACTGGGAACCAGCGCGACAAACGGCACAACCGGATTAGACGTGTAGCGCAAGCCTTCAGTGGGCGTGGCCGGAAGCGGCAAACCCTGCCACAGCGTAATGAAGCGATTGGCCTCCAGTACCCCCTGAACCCGACCCAGCGTGACGCGGTTGTTGTCTCGAATGGGTTCTAGCAAATCGTCGCGATCGGTATCCGCTGTGACAAGCTGAGCGCCAAACTGATAGCGGTAGTTGATGCCCGTATCACCCAGCGCAAACTGCGGCGAAGCGAAGACCGCGCCCAAGCTGCTGTAGACCGTTTGGTAGCCGAGCGAACCATTGAACAGGCGATCGCGAAAGCTATATTCCAGTGAGAGCGTGTTGCGGCCAATCAACTGCCGCGCCCGGACGCTGGCTCGAATGTTGTCGTTGCGATTGTCAAACGTCAGCGGACTGACGATCGCCAAATTTGCTTCCGCGGTCGTGGTTGGGCTGAGGCGAGCGTCGAGTTGAGCCACAAGGCCAAGGTTGTCAAAAAAGCTGCTGCCGCTTTCTCTTTGATCGATGACGCGATCGTCACCGCCAAAAAACGCCTGCTGCAAAAAGATCTGCGGGCGAATCTGAAGCTGCACGGTGGGCGTGGACAGTGGCTCGAAAGCGCCTTCCACAAAGAAGCCACCGCGATCGCGCTCATCAAAGCCAAAGCCGATCGGAAACGCTTCGCGCTGGCGACTGTCGAGGATAATCCGTTCGCGAAACAAAGGCAGCGAAAAGCCTTGATCAAAAACGATGCGCGGATTGCGGGCGCGAATTTCGCTGCGGGTCGGGGAAAGACGAGTGAAGGTGACGGTGGGCGATCGCAGTTCCAGTTCCGGCGGCGAAAACGGATCGTTCGTCAGGCGCACGTTGGTGGCCTGCCAACCGTCAGCGGTAAATTCTAGCCGTTCTGCCTCAAAGCGAACCCGATTCACTGCGCCGCCCAGCCCGACATTGTTGCTGCCCAAGCCGAACGTGAGGCCGCCGCCTGTTCCAAAAATCGGCTGATCGGCGGGATTCACAGGGAGATTCGGGTCAGGCACAGCAGGATCGGCCATTTCGCCCCCGCAGAAAAATCGCGTCCGGCGTTGGGAATGAAGACTTCGCCGCGAGCCGCCAGCACGGTTCCCTGAGTCTGCACAAAGTTGTAGGTCAGTCGATCGCCCCGCAGCACCTGATCGCCCCGATCTAAGCGCACATTTCCTTCCGCAACGGCAATGCGGTTCACGAGGTTGACCTGGACGCGATCGGCGTTCAAAACGGCACCGCGAAATCGCATTTCGACATTGCCGATTCCCGTAAAATTTCGCGGATCGTGTCGAATTCCTGATAGTCCGCGTCCAGTTCGACAATTCCCCCTGTTCCAGACGGGTCGGTCTGCGTCTCGGCAGGCGGCGCACCGGGGTTGGTTGTTGAAGGAGGTTCCGTTGCCTCTGGAGTTGGCTCTGAAGCAGGTTCAGGGGCAGGCTCAGGAATAATTTCGAGCGTTTGGCCTTCGGGATTTTCCTCGGTTGGGTCAATCCGAATGGTTTCGATCGGCGGATTCTCAGCAGGCGGTGGCGGCGATTCGATCGATGGCTCCGATTGTGCGTCCTCTGGCGACGGTGCAGACGGCGGCTCAAACAGTTCAAAGGATTCCGATTCTGCTGTGGACGGCTCGCTACTGGAGGACGGTGAAGAACTGGCAGGCTCAGGCACTACAGGAGTTTGAACCTCGACAGCAGGCGTGGTGGGAATCGTGGGAAGCTGTGCCTGTCGAGTCGAGAAGGTTAGCGAAACGGCTGGAGGCGTTGGGGCGGCTGAGCGCTCGATCGCACCACCGAGCAGTGCTGCTTCGGTTACATGCAGCGGATTTTCGGGCTGGCGTTCCGGCTCAAACGAGCTTGGGGCCGTGATTGCAGGTGCAGCAACGGTTTCAGAAGGAGCAGCAATTTGGATAAGAAGAGGCGGAGGCGGCGGAACCGGATAGGGCATAGCTAAAGACAGTGGAAACAGACAGCCCGCAGGAGGATTAGCCTTGTTGTGCGATCGAGCTACCTGTGGGGGTGGCGAGCTTCCGGCTCCGCCAAAGCCAAAGCAAGATTACTCCAAATCTTGGCGGTTTGGGTTCCGAGCGGGGTCATTCGACAAAAAGCCAAACACAAACAGGCCAACAAAAAAGGCAACCACAACGTAAACCACGATTTTAAGCGTCAGCATTGATAGGCCTCTGGGGAATCAGTTTTATTATCATACTCGCAACCCTGACTCATTTCTCGGCACGATTCCCTCAAAGGCTGATGCGATCGCGCTAGCTTGCAGAACGGCATCGATCGAATGCGCTGCTGCACAGGACGGGCGCGGCAGCGTTGAGTTCCCGGTGCGGATGCAGAGCCGCGAGATCTCGTGTCTTTATGGGGGATGTGGATGCAGAGACGCGAGATCTCGCGTCTTTACGGGGTGCGGGTGAGCCAGTGCCACAAGGTGGAGAGGGTCGTTTCGAGCCAGAGCATTCCGGTATCCAGCCATTCAAGCAGTTGCTCTAGCGGGTGTTTGACATAGCCAACCAAGCGAGCCTCGGTTTCGATCCAGGCGGGTGCGGCAGTGGGCAGGGTTGATTCAGTTTCGATCGCCAGTGCCCCGGCAGGTTGATCCAACCGATCGCGCCGTCCGCCAAACCCCGATCGCGCCGCCGTCGATCGGTCGGTTGTCGTCAGGGTTCGATCGAACCCTTGCGGCGGCAGGGCGGCAACCTCTCGACCGGAAGCGGCGATCGGGGTTTGGCGGGCGGAACCTGCGGCGAGGCGTTTGCGTTTCCACCAAGTTTTTTGTTGCTGTAGAGGCGATGCAGTCGTGGCAAGCGGGGCGGCATCGGTGAGGACGATCGATGTATCTTCTGCCAGAAGCGCTGATTCTTCAGGGGCAAGACGAAACAGTTGACCCAGCCATGCCCAAGGCGATCGCTCGATCGGTTGCGGCTGTGGCGACGGTGGCAAAGCAAGATCAGGCGGGGCGGCGGTGAGTAAGGCAGCTTCACCAAACAGATTCGTAGCGATCGCGATCGGGCTTTGCTGCATCCAGGCCATCAAGCGCCGAAGACTGCGAACGGGTGGCAGCAAATGCGGAGAGTCGGCAGGCAGCGGCAGCGATCGATCGGCAGTTCTGAGACGCAACAGCCGCCGATAGCTTGCCAGTTCCCAGATGATTCGCTGCTGAAGCTGGGTTTGCTGGTCGGCAGTGAGAACATCAAGCAGTTGATTGTGAATGGTGGTCAGGACAAGGCGGCGATCGCTCAGCAGTGACGCCAAGCCGCGCACGCGCACGGTTGCAGGCTCGATCGCATCTTCTTGACCTGTAGCAATTTCGTGAATAGACGGCGCAATTGCTCCCGGCAGGTCAACAATGACGATCGGCGCAACGGTGGCGGGCACGATCGATCCCTCAGCAGCAGGAAGCAGCGGCGTGAGATTGGACAGTTCCAGTCCGGCTAATGCAAGCAGCGATCGCACGATCGGCGTATCGACTGGCGCATCGAAATCGCTTTGTTCGTCAATGGGTGGATTGGCTGGATTGGTGACAGGGGCAGGCTGCAACTGTGGCAGAATTCGAGAAACGGCTTGACCGATCGATCGGCCAGTGAGACGAGTGCCCTGGTAGATCGCATAGAGCGGATACAGCAGAATTTGGCTGCCCCAGGTTGCCGTTAGCTTAGTTTGTCGCCAGGTTTGCGCTAGACGATCGCCCAGCCGCATCGCTTGCCGTGAGAACGCCTGAAAAAATTGACTGCGGTAGCGACGAGAAGCCATGTGAGGCGCAAACCGAATTTCTGATGCTAAAGTTTCAGACGTTCCCGTTTTCACGGGAGCGAATCCTTCGATCTTAGACGATATTATGCTCGACTCCGCGCCTGCCTCAGCTTCCTCCGCAGCCGTCAACACCGCGATTGATCGCCTGCGCCATCTGAGCCAGTGTAGTTTACAAGCTTATTGGGGCTGTAATAATGCGATTGTTCCGCTGAATGAGCGAGGCCACATTGCTTGGGAGGCTGGGGAAGCGATCGAACTGTACCAGACGATCGTGATCCCTGAACGACTGAACGGCTATCCGGTGTTGGGAATGGAGGCTGCGAGTTGGCCTGCTGTGGTGGGCGGAGTCTGCCGAGATTTTTGTTAACGGTGAGTTTGTGCAGGCGGGCGATTTGTTCGATTGCTCAACGCGAATTTTGCTGAGTGAGGCGGCTAAACCGGGAGATGCGATCGAGATTACGCTGCGGCTGATTGCGCCATCTCACGATCGCGGCGCTTTGGTGAAGTCGTACTGCTGCTACGAGTCGCTGGAATTTCCTGAACCAAGTTTTGTGGCGGATGAACTGGCGAGCTTGCAGCATTTGCTCGATCGACACCTGGAACTAGAGCGGGCGATCGCGGCGATCGACTGGTCAGTCTTGCCCAATCGCGATCGATTTGATGCCTCGCTTGCAAAAATGCGCGACCAGCTTTTGCCGCTGGGCAACGAGTTGAAAACCGCCAGATTCATCTGTTGGGTCACGCACATCTCGATCTTGCTTGGCTGTGGCCGATCGCAGAAACTTGGGACCTGGCCGATCGCACGTTTCGATCGGTTTTGCAGCTTCAGCAGGAATTTCCCGATTTGATTTTCGGCCACTCCTCACCCGCTTTGTATGCCTGGATCGAGCAGCATCGCCCCGCTTTGTTTGCCGAAATTCAAGCGCAAATTGCGGCGGGACGCTGGGAAGTGATTGCGGGTTTGTGGGTGGAGCCGGAATTTAACACGGT
>JAAUTJ010000177.1 GCA_012031475.1 Leptolyngbyaceae cyanobacterium SM1_3_5
CAACTACTCGAAGATGGCCGCAAAATCCTGACCCCGCCCAGCGTCAGCAAATCTATCAGCAGGTAGACAAGCTGCTGCACGAGCAGGCGGTGCGGATTCCGATCGTCCACTCGCAGCCGCTCCTCGCTCAGCGCAACAACATCAACGGCTGGGAACCAAGTCCGCTCGGTTCCGAATCGTTTGAGCGCGTCGAGAAGCAGTAAGCCCTGTTTGATGAGCATAATTGGCGGCGGTTTGACCGTTGGGAAGCCCCTTCTCCCAGTAGTGCAGGGCTGTTTCAATCTCTTGAAGGGTCTGCCCCGCCATTTGCAGCGTCAGTTCCGCTAAAAAGAAAGGCTATTTCATAACTTCGTCCGCTTGCGGCAGAGTTTTTAACCATTGACGTACTCCCCGGCATGAATGACCGGGGTTCTCACCCGACTTCGTTATGGCGGGGAAGTCCCGCGCTCTATGCGTCACATGAGCGTCGCTCCTGAGAAGCGCGTCAATTCTGTCTGGTCAACCCCGGCAGAATTGACAGTTGATTGCAGTTCTAACAGACAGACTAAATCTGTTAGAGTACAGCGATGCTGACCTTGACCTACGGGTGAACGAAAAAGGGCGCGGGATGGTTTGGGGTGGAGGAGTGGAGGAGTGGCAGGCGCATCGACCCATTCGACCCACTCGACCCATCCACCCATCCACCCATCCACTGACTCAAGCGGCAACTTTCGTTCACCCCTTACCTCCAGCTACCGAATCTATCCCAGCCTCGACCAAGAAGCAAAAATGCTTGGCTGGCTGGAGCAATGCCGCCGCGTTGACATCCCGATGTGAGGCAGCGAGGGATTACAGCCGTTGGACAGACGACAATGCTGCCTGTGGAGGTTGCTTGGGAACGCCGATGAAGCAGGAAAGCCCAACCGCGAGGAAGGGAAGCCCGCGCTGTATGGCTTAGCCGTCAGCATCGGGAGAGTGTCAAGAAATCTGCCGATCGATCGCTAGCCCGCGACTGCCCAACGTCTGCAAAAACTGCTCGGTCGGCAGGGCTTGCTCGACCGGATAGACACCGGGCTGCTGCAATTCTCCCGCTAGCAACAATTGCGCGATGCTTCCGGTTCCAGCTCCGGCTGCAACGGCAGTGTTATCGTGAACCAAAGTCGAGATGATTTTGCAGGATTGATTGTCTTTTTGGCCTGTGACCTGCGATCGAATGCCCACGCCGATGCCGCTAAATCGATCGGTCACTCCGGTCATCTGAAAGCTGACGTTTGCCAGAAATTCCGTCCCGATCGAACTTTTGATCCAGGGCTTGGGGAAAATGTGGGCGGCGATCCAGGTGAGGCGGTTGTAGAAATCGGGGACGGAGCCGAATTTGGTGACGACGGATTGCGTCTGATAGGTGTCGGCTAAGGTCAGCGTTTCCGGCATCTCAAACCAGTAGACGTGAACCTTGCCGTAGGGGGCGGGCAGTTCGATCGATTCGCGATCGCTGTACGGCTTCACAGGCTGCCACTGTCCATTCAGCCACGCTTTGAACGGGGCAATCAGGCCGAGGAATGTGGTTCGCATTACGGTTAATCCGGCTCCGCCCGATCCGCTGACCACGTAGCTGAGATGAATTTCGTCCACGCTGTCCAACAGTTCAACATCGCGCCGCACAATGCTGTTGGAGATGCCGGGGAAGATGCCGGAGTTGACGATCGCCGTGATCCCTGCTGCTTTTGCTGCCTCGGATCGATCGAGCATTCGGCGCGTAAACGCCACGCTGTCGCTAACATCCAGATAGTTGATCCCCTGCTCAATGCACAAATCGAGAACGCGGGTATCGCGATGGTGAAAGGGGCCAGCGCAGTGAATGACGAGATTGGGGCTGACGGTGGTGGAGTCGGCAGCCAAAGCGCGGATAGTCGATCGCACCGCTTCTCGATCGGACAGGTCAAGCTGCTGATATTGAACGGTTTCCGACAACCCGGATTTTGCCGTCTCGCTTTTTCCCGTGATCGTGATTTGTGCCTGTGTGTGGGCGAGCAAGTCGTGCATCACGCTGCTGCCGATGCGTCCGCGTCCGCCCAAGATCAAAACTCGATTGGTCATGAGTGCGATCGATCCTTTGATGAAGCCCCAAATACCGATCTTGCCAAATCTTTGACAGATTGACCCGCTTTGGCGATCGTGCGGTTGAGCGGCTGATGGGCACTGAGGAAAACGCGAGCGCAGTTGCGCCCCGGCATTCCAGAAATTGAGCCGCCGGGATGCGTTCCGGCTCCGGTCAGATAAAGATTGGCGATCGGCGTTTTGTAGTTTGCCAGTTCGGGTAAAGGCCGGAAAAACACCATCTGATCGAGCGTCATATCGATGTGATAGTAATTGCCGTTGTAGGCTCCCAGCCGTTCGCCCAGTTCAGCCGGACTCTCAACCCCGCGAGCGATCGTCGCACCTTTTCACGTTCGGCGCATATTCAGCAATTTTATCGATGACGCGATCGGCCACCTGATTTTTCAGTTCGTCCGTCCAGCCCGTCCCCTTCAGTCCAGTGCCTTCCAATCCGCGAATCTTGTAAGGCGCGAAAACTCGATCCAAGCGGTGTGACAGCCTTCAGGAGCCATTGACGGATCGCGCATCGTTGGCACAACGAGATACATCGACGGGTCATCATCGGGAATTTCCCCGATCGCAGGTTTGTGATGTGCCTGCTCGACCTGATGAACGGAATCGGCAATCAGCACCGACCCAATTAAATACTCGTCGCGATGTTCATGATTGACGAACTTCAGTGGTTCACTGAGGGCAAGATCGATTTTCAGAATCGTTTCGTTGTTGTTAACGATGCGGCGATCGAGCCGTTCGCGCAAATCCGAATCGACAGCGGCAATTTCACCCGCATCCAGCATTTGCAAAAATAAACGTCTCGCATCAATGTTAGAAATCACGCCTTCAGTCGCACGATATTCCGTGCCGCCGCGCACTCGAACGCCCACCGCTTTGCCGTCATCAATTAACACTTTCTCGACCGACTGATCGGTGAGGATGACGCCGCCAAGCGATCGCACCAGCTTGACAAGGGCATCCACCAAAGCACCCGTGCCGCCTTTCGGCCTTGCCATACCGGGATCGTGCCGCATCGCCATCATGATCGCGCCAATACCAAGCTGCTTTTGCGAAGGCGGCGCACCGAGTTCCGAGGCGAGGCGAGCGAGTGGCGCTTTGAGAAATTCTTCGTCAAACCACTCGTTCATAATGTCCTCGGCGCTGGTCAGCATATTGCGGACAAAATCAAGCGTTTTGGATGGTGAACCAATGACGGAAAATAAATCTTTAATCTTGGCAATATCGTAGTTTCCAGCAATATCAATAATCGATTTAGGCGGCGCATTAAACATTGGAATCATCGCGCCGATCGCCTTTTGCCAATATTCGGTAAACTCGCGATATTTCTTCGCATCTCGCGGGCTAAATCGCTCAATTTCTGCAACCGTTTTGTCCAGCGATCGATGCCCATAAAAATACTTTCCGTCTGGATGCGGACAAAAAACTACCTGTTCGCAAAACAAATATTCCAGCCCGAATTTTTCCAGTTCAAGCTCTTGAACAACCGGACCAAGATGAATAAATTCGTGATCGATCGCGCAGCGGTTGAACTTGAATCCGGGTGCGGTTTCCGGCAAAGTTTCCTCAGTCGTCGCCGCTCCGCCCGGAATTTCCCGCTTTTCGAGCAGCAGCACTCGGTAGCCCGCCTTTAGCAAATAAGCCGCACAGACCAAGCCATTGTGACCCGCGCCAATGATTACGACATCGTATGCTTCTGACATGTGCAAGCTCCTTCGCAAAAGGCTGTAAAGAAAATAACATTTTGCGCGATCGATTCCATCTTACGGAGCGGCAAAACGTCAAAGGATCTATCGAATGTCGGAGATTGACAGAGCGAGTGTGACGGCGATCGATCAAATCTGCCGCATTTTCGGGAAAACTATAAGTCGCCCCTATTTTTAGATTTCTATGCGTTTTGCTCCGCTTCGCCTGTGGGTCGCTTTGTTCGCCTGCGCTTTCAATCTGCCCGCCTTTGCTCAAACGCCCGCGATCGACGCTCTCCAAACTCAGCTACAAACGGCTATCTGTCTAAACGATTGGACACAGGCGATCGACCTGACCAATCAGATCATCGGCTCAGACGATCTCTCACCCGAAGATCGCAATCGTTTGGTGAGCTATCGATCGCAACTGCAAAACTGGCGAGCGACAGGCGCAAGATTTGCCAACTTGCCCAACTGCAATTCAACCGACTCTGCGGTTGCGATCGCACCTCTCAGCACGAGTACGATCGAGAACTCGGTGGCGATCGCGCCTCAACCAATCCCACTCGTGCTTTGTCGCCTGCTGTCAACTTAGATCTTGCCAGCGGATCGGCTACGCAGTCCGGCACGGTCAGCAGCGGCCAGCAGGTTTACAGCTTTGTCGCGAGAGCGGGCGATCGCCTCAGCATTGATGTCAACGTGACGCGCATCATGCCTGGAACGCCATTCATGGACGATGATTCGCAGCTTTTTTTGTTTGATGCAGCCGGACGATTAATTGCCCAAAATGATGACCAGGAGCGATCGTTTCAATCGCGCATTGCCAATTTCACCATTCCCGCAGATGGCTCTTATTTTGTGGTTGTCACCACATTTAACAACGACCCAATTTTGAATTCCAGCGGCATTGTTCTTCGTTGGGAAAGCGACGGTGGCAGCAACATTGAATATCTGCTCACCGTCAGAAAACAGTCCAGTTAGATAGTTTGCGGCGGTCGCAGGGAACCCTAAAGCCAATCAATTTTTTCGTCAAAAAAATGTCTTCGATCGCCCTGCATTTACTCCAATCGATCGCCCAAATCCAAGAAGCGGAATTTCATCTGCTGCAATCGGCATTAATTTTTGTGCTTGTGGCTGCAATTTTGGTGACTTCGATCGCAAGTTCACTGGGAATCGTTTTTCTGACGATCGCCCTGATGCGCTAAGCCGCAAAATCTAGAATAGAACTGTAGCTTTTTGCAGCGATCGAATGTCCGAACAATTCCCCGTTGCCGATCGGCTAATGGCCGATTTGCGACGCGAAAGCCAGCTGATGAAGCTGATTACTCGCGGCTGTATCGAATTGCGCTGGGCGATTTCCGAAGACGAGCGAGAAATCGCCAGCGCGATCGTCTACAACGCCTTTGAAGCTTATGCGATCGAGCGCGGCATGTCCCTTTCGCAGGCCGAAGAGTTTTGCGAACAGCATTTAGAAACGCTAATTCAATCAATTTGGGATGCGATCGATCGCTAAGTTTCTAGTGATCGATCATCACCGATTTCAATTTTTCTTAGATAGTTTGGCGGCACTCGATCGATCAGCCAAACCTGATTTTCAGAGCAGTAGAATTCAAATCTATCGGTGTGCATTGCGGCAGCAGCGATCGCCAGCACAGCGGGTCGCCCGTGCCTGCGTCCCACTCGAATCGCCGTCTGAATGTCCTGCGACAAATGGACGTGATGCCGCCGCATTTTTTGCAAGCCCGTTTCAAGAATAGAGGCGATCGACTGCTCGCCCGTGCCGTGATACAGCAGATCCGGCGGCACTTGTGGCTCAAGCTGCAAATCGACTGCGACGCTATGACCTTGATTGGCGCGGATGCGCGTTCCGGTCGGGTCATCGAAAAGCGCTGTTTGTCGTTTTCGGCCACGACGATTTCCAAATCGGCGCGATCGATCGGAAAGTTGTGAGCAGCACAAGCAGTCAGCAGCGTCTCGATCTCGACCCAGCCTCCGGGCGCAAGCGTCAGTCCTAAGCGATCGGGCTGATGGCGCAGATGCTTACTGAGAAATTTGCTGATTTTGATGATGCGATCGGGCTGCATTTCTTTCGTTAAAAAATGTTAATTTGATTGAGTCGATCGAATGTGTTCCGATATGGGTCGCTTATTTGCTTTGCTGCTGGCTTTCTGTCTGGTGCTGCCTTTTGGTTGGGTGCTGCCGCTGCCTGCACTGGCCGCAAGTTCAGCCGCAATTCGCGCTTTTGACGATGCCGAAGCTGCTACCAAAGATTTTGCCGGACAAGATTTGGTTCGAGCCGAGTTTAGCAACGCCAAGCTGGAAAATGCCAACTTCAGTCAGGCCGATTTGCGTGGAGCCGTTTTCAATGGTTCGATTCTAACCGGAGCGAATTTCAGCGGTTGTAGATTTCAGCGACGGCATCGGTTACATTACCGATTTCGCTAAGGTGGACTTCACAAACGCCGTCCTAACTTCCGCAATGATGCTGAAGTCCAACTTTACAGGCGCGATCGTGACGGGAGCCGACTTCACCTTTGCCTTGCTCGATCGCGACCAAGCTCTTGCCCTGTGCAAAACCGCCAGCGGCACAAACCCCACAACGGGCGAAGACACGCGGGAATCGCTGGGCTGTCCTTAGCGGGGGCTGTCTACAGCAGGTAAGATGCAAAGGGTGAATGGAGAATTTCGATGAGTAAAATCGATCGCGAACAAGTCCACAAAGTCGCCCATCTTGCTCGACTCGACCTGACGCCCGAAGAAGAAGCGCAGTTCACCACGCAGCTTAGCGACATTCTGGAATATTTTGAGCAGCTTAGCGAACTCGATACGAGCGATGTGGAGCCGACGACGCGAGCGATCGATGTCAGCAACGTGACGCGCCCCGATCAGTTGCAGCCCTATGGCGATCGCGAACAGATTCTTGACAGTGCGCCCGATCGCGAAGGCGAATTTTTCAAAGTGCCCAAAATTATGGGCGGGGAGTGATCCTGGCGATCCCCAACCTTAACAATTCTTTCAAATTGCGCTTAAACACTGCAACAAAGGCGGTTGCTGGTAGTGGGTCAGCAAGCAGCGATCGCCGCCGCAGACATGACAAAAAAGCTTGGTAGTCGTGTTTACAGTAAGCAGGGATCAGGCAGTGTTACGGTTTGAAGCATTACCCTTGGTTCGGTGCAAAGCGCCTCATTCGCTATGGCTCAGATTTTTGATCCCCTTCCTTCTAATTCGTCCGATCGTATCTTGTGTTGCTACGTCAACGCCACCAGCAAAATTCAGATCGCTCGCATCACCAATGTCGCAAACTGGTATTTTGAGCGCGTCGTGTTTCCCGGTCAGCGCTTGATGTTTGAAGCGGTTCCCGATGCTCAGCTTGAAATTCACAGCGGCATGATGGCGAGTGCAATTTTGTCCGATCGCATTCCGTGCGATCGGCTCTGCATCGAAGAGAATGACCCTGATCCCGAAAGTGATTGAACCGTTGGAAACCACCAAATCCGTGCAAGATTCTTTGCCCGTGTAGCGGCTTTTGTCTAGCATTAGACAGGCTCTCTCGGTCACGAGCCCGATCGTCATAAAATGACGATCGTAAATTTTTGAAGCTGAACCGTTGGCTGGGCAATCAAGCACTTCAGGCAGGGCAAGTTCAAGTAGCTCAAGCGACGGTTAGAGCTAATGAGTGGCATTTCTTCTCCTGACACTTTTGTGCGGGTGTTGGCTTGCTTGAATCTTGAACAGTTGCAGCATTGCAATAAAACTTCTGGGCAAGAGAAGTCGTTTTGAAGCGTTGAAAGTTTAGTTTTAACATCAAGTATGCTGAGCATTTGAACGTCTAGTTTTTCAACAATGTCTAGTTCCTCAACAATGACTTCTTCGATATTGGTGATAGCTTTTATCGTTTTGCTCTTGCTGCGATCGACACTAATGCATTTACATTCAGTATTGTGATTGTGCCCGCTGATTTGCAAGGTCTCATTTTGATATGACTTTTTTCCTAGCGCTGATGACTTCGATCGCCATGCCCACGTTTGCAGATGAGGCAGCCATCGCCCAAACTCCGCCTTCTACGGATTCGATCGATCTCGCACCCGAAATCATCGAGCAAAGTCCGGTTCTTCAGCGCTGGCAGGAAGAAATTCCCGATGTGCGGCAAGACATTCAAAACGATCCGAGTTTTCGCACCAGGGTTCGCGTTGGCTACGGAGAAGTTTCTGGAGAAGGAAGTGTCGGCGTTGGGGTTGAGGATGTGTTTTTGGGGCGATCGAACTTCACGATCAGCGGCGACTATCAGGGCGGCGATCGATCGAGCTACGGCGCAGATTTACACTACTACGTGCGGCCTTTGGGCAGTGCGGTGAATGTCGCTCCGATCGTCGGCTATCGGCATTTGGACGAAACGGACGGCGTGAACGTAGGGGCGCGGCTGATGCTTTCACTTTCGCGCACTGGCGCGGCAGATATTTCTGTGACGCAAAGCTGGGTGGCTCCGGGATCAAGTCA
>JAAUTJ010000178.1 GCA_012031475.1 Leptolyngbyaceae cyanobacterium SM1_3_5
GCAAGTCACGCACATTTTTGGAGCCGGAAACAGATTTGTTTAGCGATTAAGTTTCCCGGCATTGGGCAAAAAATTGTCGATCCCAAACTGACCCCATTGCAGCGCGTGGAATGAGGTGATTTTAAGCTTCAGTTGATTTGCGCTTGCGGTGAAAAATCCCTGTCATATTGATCCCCGTGATTAGCAAAGCAACTAATCCGGCTCCAATCAGCAGCACATAAATGACGCGCAGGAACGAGCCGAGATAGCTTCCCTGATGAATCTTCATGAAGAAATTGGCCTGCTCAGGAGACAAACCAAACCAGTCCTGACCGAGTTCATAAATCACACCTGTTACGGCTGAAATTGCTAGCGGCAAAAACAAGATCGGCGTGAGTTTACTATGAATTTTTCGATCGCTTAGCTTTTGCGAACTGCCGCGCCGCGATACGGTTCCCGGAGCGCTTCGCGATCGCCACATCGTTAGACCAGTTACAATCATCGCAACCAGACTTAAACCAATTAGCAAAACATAAAACGGCACGATCGCCTCGCCCAAAAACTCGCCCGTGTGAATACTCATCACTTGGCCTGCGATCGATCCTGACATCCCACCGCTTCGCCCAATGCGATAAAGCACACCTGTCACCGCCGTTGCCAGCAGCGGTAAAAAAACGATCGGCGCGATTTTGCGATGAAATTGGCGAAAATTGCGTTGAGTGTTTTGCATCGCTTTAGAAAGGGTGTCAGGGCAGTGAAGCGCCTGCCTGGGCAAGTAGCTGACCCAGTTCTGTGAGTTTGACCGCCAGATCGCCGCTCGCATTTTCGGCTGCGCTCGTCGTTTGGGCACCCAGTTCGCTCAAAATTTCCGCGATCGCCCGCCGACTGCTCGACCCGTCCAGCGTTGCTTTGAGTTCTTCCAACAGTTTGCTAATTTCGGTTCCCTGAAGCTGCTGCTGCCAGTCAGCAATCACCCCAAACGCGGCATCCGGCGAAATTGTAGTCAAGCCATTTTTTAACGTGGCGATCGTCGTATTCAGGTCAATATTTTCCATCAGAATCAATACCATCGTGTCGTAGTCTGATTGCTCCACACTACTGCGCTTTCCCATGTTCAAGCATTAACTTCGGTTAAAGATTGTGTATCGCTCAGAAGGTGTCAATTATTCTAAAGATGCAAATGTGCGCCACATCGGTGTGCCATGTGCGACCTCAGCTCAAGGCACAATCAAAACGGGACAGGGCGACAAATTGATCACTCGACTTGTGACGCTTTCGGTTGCGCCTTCTTCAGTCAGACCGAGGCCGCGACAGCCCATGACGATGAGATTAACTTCCATTTCATCGGCTACGTCGCAGATGGTGAAGGCGGGTTTGCCTTCGCGCTCGATCGTTTCGGCTTCGATGCCCTGATCGGCAAAGAGGGCTTTGGCAGTGTCGAGCAATTTGGAAACCGCATAGGCAGAGGCCATTTCGGGGGCGCGGCTGGGGTCGGGTGGCTCGACAACGGAAAGGACGATCAGACGGCTGCGGTGGTTTTTGACGACTTGGGCAACCATTCGCAGCTTCGCGCGATTCGCGGCTCTGGTCGATCGGAAATAAAACAGTTTCAAACATAGCAGGTTTTCTTACGCCGTTTGGGGACGGGGACTCCGGTAAAATATGGACGGGATCGCATTGTGAGCAACTAGGCGAGATCCGATTTGCGGATTCACTTGTGGATCAAGAAATGCTTCAATAAGCATAAAGACTTATTTAGGGGGAAGCGCAGGCTGTGTCAAAAAAAACTCTAGCAAATTTATCAGCAGCGGATTTGTCGTCCAAGAAGGTTTTGGTGCGGGCAGATTTCAACGTGCCGCTTGATGATCAAGGGGCAATTACAGACGATACGCGCATTCGGGCGGCGCTGCCCACGATTCAAGAATTGACTTCTAAGGGCGCGATCGTCATTCTCACCAGCCACTTCGGGCGTCCCAAAGGCGATACGTATGAAGCTCGTGTCTCCGACAAATATCGCCTGACTCCGGTTGCCAAGCGACTCTCGGATCTGCTGGGTCAAGAAGTCACCAAAACCGACGACTGCATTGGCGAAGCTGTGAAAAGCACGATCGCCGCAATGCAGCCCGGTCAAGTTGCGCTGTTGGAAAATGTCCGCTTCCATCCGGGTGAAGAAGCCAACGATCCCGAATTTGCCAAGGAATTGGCGTCGATCGCCGATCTCTATGTTAACGATGCGTTTGGCACAGCCCACCGCGCTCACGCTTCCACTGAAGGCGTAACGCACTACCTCAAGCCTTCCGTTGCCGGATTCTTGATTGAAAAGGAACTGCAATATCTGCAAAATGCGATCGAAAATCCGCAGCGTCCCCTCGCGGCGATCGTTGGCGGCTCCAAGGTGTCATCCAAAATCGGCGTGATTGAAACGCTGCTGGAAAAGGTGGATAAGCTGTTGATCGGCGGCGGCATGATCTTTACCTTCTACAAAGCTCGCGGTCTGAATGTCGGTAAATCTCTCGTTGAAGAAGACAAGCTGGAACTGGCGAAAACTCTGGAAGCCAAAGCCAAGGAAAAAGGCGTCGATCTGCTGCTTCCTACCGATGTGGTTGTCGCGGATAATTTCGCCGCTGATGCCAACGCCCAAACCGTCAGCATTAAAAACATTCCCGATGGCTGGATGGGGTTGGATATCGGTCCCGATTCAATCAAGGTGTTTGAAGATGCGCTCAGGCAGTGCAAATCGGTGATCTGGAACGGGCCGATGGGCGTGTTTGAGTTCGACCAGTTTGCCAACGGCACAGAAGCGATCGCCCGCACCCTAGCCGATCTCACCAGTCAGGGCGTCGTCACAATCATTGGTGGCGGTGACTCAGTGGCGGCAGTTGAAAAGGTCGGCGTGGCCGAAAAGATGAGCCACATCTCGACGGGCGGCGGTGCCAGCCTCGAACTGCTCGAAGGCAAAGAGCTTCCGGGAATTGCTGCCCTCGACGAAGCCTAGGCAGTGCTTTAAAAGCTCTGGAAGCCCCCAGCCCAATCATGGGGGACTTCCGACCCGTTCAAAGTGCCCTACGATCGGGGGATTTGGGGAGCGAAATCAAAAACGAAGTGAAGCGATCAAGGCAGTCAATTTACAGTGGTTTCCGCCCCCCTAGCCCTCCAAAACGGGGGGGACTGAACCTCAAAGTCCCCCAGCATTGGGAGATTGAGGGGGCTAAGCCAATTTGCAAGCGTGGCAGATTCATCTGAAAACCGCTGCACCATCAGCAATTTTCATTTTGGAGGAAAGCTGTTCAAGCGCAGCAATTCTCATTATGAGAATTTTTCTCCACTGTTTTGAAGTGTTTAGATGTCTGAAACTTACATCTTTCGCCAGCAAGACGATTGCACCAGACATCCTTCCTAAGATAGAGATCAGCCGATTGGCTGAATGATCGCTACAGACGAATCGCGATAATGAAGGCCTACTCAGCCTCGATCGCCGTGAATGCGGAATTAAACAAACTCCGCCCACTTTGAATACCTGGGATACCATGAACGGATGGCTGCGCTCCCTGCACGATCGCCAGATATCTCAAAACAGATGTCCCCAAATCAAATGTCCCGAAATTGCGATTCATGCACGGCATAGTAGGTTACTTAGTCGGCTTGCTGCCGTCTCAGCAGCCCAGCTTAAGTCGGTTTTTAGTTCGGGTCGCGATCGCGGCCTGTCTGCTTCGACTCCCCAGATATGACTCACAACTCCAGTTTCGGAATCATCTACCCTCGCCCTGCATCGTTGATTCAGGCATTTTGGTCAACAAGTGCGACATGCAGCGCTTGCTGAGCGATCTCAATCGTGTCCGCTACATCTATCAGCAAGACAACCAGCTTTTGAGCGTGGGCGAGGGGCAGGTGATGGATGTGTTTGCCGATCCGCAGCAGTCTACGATCGTTGCCAACCAAACGCTCTACCTCAACGTTTTGCAGCTTCGACTATCTGCAAATCGGCCACTTTGAAGAAAACCCCTGTTTTGACTTGATCCAAGACAGTCGGCAAACTGCGCTCAATCCGCTCACAACGCCGCTGCAAGACTCCGCTCATCGCATCAGCACGGCAACGCTCGAAGCCGTCGTTGCCGAAGTGCTGTCTGCGAATTGGGATATGCGCCTGGACGAGGAAGAATTTTAGGGTGTGTTTTAAAGCGCTTGATCGGTTGCTTCCGAGGGTTTTAAAACGCTGCCTAGGGTGTACAGGCCAGTCGGCTAATCGCATCACCGCCTGCTTGCCCAAGTTGTCTAGGCTAGCTCGCTCCTCCACGAGTGATTTAGGGAGCTTCCCAAAATTTATGCCACGCTGAACAGATCGTCGATCGCTTCGATCGACTGCGCCGACAGCTTTTTGCCCGCCGCTTCCACGTTTTCTTCAACCTGATGCGGCTTGGTTGCACCGATGATCACGCTGCTTAGGGCGGGAGTGCGAAGACACCAAGCAAGAGCAAGCTGGCTCATGGTTAAGCCTTCTGACTGGGCGATCGATCCCAGTTTTTGCACTTTGGTAAGCTGCTCGTCGTCCATTCGCATAAAGGCATTTTGGCGCGAATCGCTGGCGCGAGAACCTTCGGGCAACGCTTCACCAGGCATATATTTTCCGGTCAAAATGCCTTGTGCCAGCGGCGACCAGTTGATGATGCCGATGCCTTCGCGCTGACAGAGCGGCATCACTTCCGCTTCGATCTTGCGCTCCAAAATGCTGTATTGCGGCTGGTTGGAGGCGATCGGATACAGTCCGGCCACTCGCGTTAGATCGGCAGCATGAGCAATTTGACCCGCGCTCCATTCCGAAACGCCATAGTAGAGAATTTTGCCTTGGTGGATGAGATGATCGAACGCCATCAAGGTTTCCGACAGGGGCACGGTCGGATCATAGCGGTGCGCCTGATACAAATCGATGTAGTCCACGCCCAACCGCTTCAGGCTGGCGTCGCACTGTTCGAGGATGTGCTTGCGCGACAGGCCGCGATCGTTGGGTCGATCGCCCATCGGAAAATACACCTTAGTCGCCAGCACATACGAATCACGCGGATATTGGCGCAGCACTTCACCGACAATTTTTTCCGCTGCACCCCGCGCATACACGTTCGCCGTATCGAAAAAATTCACGCCCAAATCATACGATCGCTCAATGCAGCTTCGGGCGGCATCTGAGGCAGTTGCGCCGCCATAGGTCAGCCACGAACCGAGACAAATTTCCGAAACGCGAACGCCGTGCTTGCCCAAATGCCGATATTCCATGTGCGGCTCCTTTGCGATCGATTGCTTCGTGAGTGTAGCGATCGATCGATCGCCTGTCGCCCTGCCTAAGACAGAATCGCCCCTGTCAAGTGCGCTACAAATTACGCAGGCTGCGATAGGGCAGAGCGACGCAAAAGCAACTGCCTTTGCCCACTTCGCTTTCAACGCTGACGCGGCCTTCGTGCAGTTCCACGATTTGTTTGACGAGGGCGAGTCCCAAGCCTGTGCCGTCGTGATGGCGCGACAGGCTGCTGTCGATTTGCATAAACGGCTGAAACAGCAGGGCTTGGTCATCGGGGGCGATGCCGATGCCCGTATCGATCACCGAGAAGCGAATGCTGACGGGCGGATCGATTTCCACGTTCAGCGTCACCTGACCGCCGGGAGGCGTAAATTTGACGGCGTTGCTCAACAGGTTAATCAAAACCTGGCAGATGCGGCGTTCGTCTAAGACTGCAAGGCAGGACGGCGGCAGATGAGCCTCGATCGCAATGTTTTTTTGTTCGGCCAGCGGTTGAACGAAGGCCAAGCTGGTTTGGCACAAGCCGTGAATCGGAACGGCGGCAAATTCAAGCTCAAATCTGCCCGATTCAATTTTGGCAAGGTCGAGAATATCGTTGATTAGGGCAAGCAGGTGGTCGCCGCTGCTGGAAATCGTTTCGACAAATTGCCGCTGGCGATCGTTGAGCGACCCAAAAGTTTCGGCTTGCAGCGCTCTCGACAAGCCCAGCATCGCGCTCAGGGGTGTCCGCAACTCGTGGCTCATGTTGGCGAGAAATTCGTCTTTGAGGCGGTTGGCTCGCGCCAATTCCAGGTTGGCGATCGCCAGAGTTTCATTCGCCTGCCGCAATTTTGCTTCGGCCTGCCGCTGCATACTCACGTCGAGGTTAATGCCGATCATCCGCTGCGGTTCGCCCGCTGCATTGCGCTGCACGATCGCAGATGCTTTGATAAAGCGAATGCTGCCATCGGGCAAAACCACGCGAAATTCGGTGTCATAATCCTGTTTGCCCTCTAGCGCTTTTTGCACAGTTGCTTCCGCCTCTGGGCAGTCGTCTGGGTGAACATGCTGGTTCCAGTCTTGGCAAACCCCGGTAAAGGCTGATTGATCGACCCCATGCAGTTCGCAGGTGCGATCGTCCCAAATCAGGCTACCTGTGGCAATGTCCCATTCCCAAACGCCGATCGCCCCAGATTTGAGCGCCAGTGACAAGCGATCGGACAAATCGCGCAGTTGTTCTTCGGCTCGCTTGCGACCCGCTTCGAGGTGCTTCGCAACGGTAATGTCAAGCAAAATGCCGTCAATCCACAAGATTGTGCCGTCCGGCGCACAGCAAATCTGCTCGCGATCGAGAATCCAGCGAATTTCGCCGCTGGCATGAATGATTCGGTATTCGTCTTGATGGATGCCATCGATCGCGATGGCCTGCTGTGCTTTCTTCCACACGGCACTCGCGTCGTCGGGATGGACAATGCTGCTGAACGCCCGCGCACTCGGTGGCATCAGATCGCTTGGCAAGTAGCCTGTGATCTCAAAGATCCGATCGCTGAGGTAAGAAGCCGTCCAGTCGCGATCGTTGGCACAGCGATAAACCGCTCCCGGCAGATTATCGACGAGCGTTCGGTAGCGCTCTTCGCTTTGCCGCAGCGATTGTTCCGCAATTTTGCGATCGGTGATGTCAATGCCGATCGCCCAGCCTGCCCAGCCAGGAATAGGAAATTCTTGCGACACGTTTGACCAGAGAATGGTTTTGCGCGTACCGTCTTTGCAGGTGATGTCCCACTCCCAATCGCGAAAGTCGCCTGCGTGTTCTGCCCACTGCCGCAGCATTTCGGCGCGATAATCCGGCTCAGGATAAAGCAGTTCCAGGGAATTGGAATTGTGTGTGATTTCTTCAGCACGAAAGCCTGTGACGCGCTCACATTCGCGGTTCCACACGATTAAGTTCGTGTTGGCGTCATATGCATCAAGCATGACGGGCATATTTTGCACAACGATCCTGAGCGTTTCTTCGCTGTGGCGCAGGGCGGTTTCTGCTGCGATGCGATCGGTCACATCCAGCGCAATCCCAATCAAATGCGTGGCCGCTCCGTCTGCTTTCAGTTGCGTTTTGATCACTTCCAGCGTGTGTTCTCGCCCATCGGCCAGCACGAGCGTTTCGATCGCTCGCACGGGTGCATCGGTTGCCCAGCAGAGCGTATCCGATTCAATACAGGGCTGCGCCGCTGTTCCCAACAATTGGTATAGTCTTCAGCCGCTAAAAAATCTGCTTTTGTGACGCCAATATCTTGAGTCAGCGTTTGGTTGACCAAATGCACTTTGCGATCGCGATTGCACATCCAAATCCACAGCGGCGCATTGTCAATAATTGCTTGCAGGGTTTGCTGCTGCTGCTTCAGCAAAGCTCGGCTTGTTTGCGATCGCTGATGTTGGTAAACAAGCCAATAATCTGCTGAATTTGATTGTTTTCAACGATGAATTTGGTTTTGTCTTCGATCCAAACAAATCGTCCGTCTGCGGCTCGCATTCGATATTCATGGACGTGATCGAGGTGCGCTTCAAAACAGCTTGTGCAGTAGGCGATCGCTCGATCGAAATCATCAGGATGCAGATGAGCCGACCAAAAATTCGATTCATGCCAGCGATCGATCGGATAGCCCAAAATTTGCTCGGCCTGCGGTGAGACAAACGTGAACTGAAATTCTGCTCCGCGCAGTTCGCCTTGCCACACGATCGCATCCACCGAATTCACCAGCCTTTGATACTGCTGCTGCGAGTGTCTGCAACGACGCTCATCAATCATGCTTGAAGGGCAGTGATATCAGCGCAATTCCGGCAATTCGGTAAACTTCACCTGCGCATTGCGAATCGGAAAAGCGCGATCGCGAAATCCAGCGCAGGCTGCCATCCGGGCGAATAATTCGATACTCGGCATCCCACGCTTGATTCTGCTGGGTTTGAATCAGCGGCAGAATGGTGATCTGATCTTCTGGATGCATTGCCTGCCACCAGTCATCAGGG
>JAAUTJ010000179.1 GCA_012031475.1 Leptolyngbyaceae cyanobacterium SM1_3_5
GCTCAGCCGGATGTAGCCGACTCGCGTGTTGCCTTCTTCGTTTAGGCTGTAGCGGACGGTCGGCAGTTCAATGCGGGCGCGAACGATCGACAGATCAAAGCTTTCGTTGTCGCGATCGATCCGCAAGGTGATATCGGTTCCGGCTTCACCGCGAATCAGGCTCGACGCTTCTTCGACGCTCATGCCCTGAGTGGAGCGCCCGTCGATCGACAAGATGCGATCGCCGACGCGAATTCCCGCTGCGGCAGCGGGCGAATTGGGAATTGGTTCCACAACCGTCAAATTTCCGGTTTCCTCTTCGGCCTGAAGGCGAATGCCCACGCCCGACAGTTCACCGCGCGTCTGGCGCGTCAGCGCGTCGTACTGCTGCGGGTCCATGAAGCGCGTGTAAGGATCGTTCAGGCGTTCAAGGGCAGTTCGCAGGGCGTCGTAGGCTTCTTCTTGCGAACTGTAGTCGCGATCGAGCAGGTCTTGGCGAATCGCCTGCCAGTCGGTCTGGTTGAACGTGCCATCGACATATTCGCGGTTGACAATTTGCCAAGCTTCATCCAGGACGGCTTTGGGGCTGTCTCGCAGTTCGGCGCGGGCAGAGTGGCTAAAGGTGGGGATCAGCAAAGAGATCGCGGCAGTCGTGGCGATCGCTCCGCTAAACAAAGCGGCTTGCAGCAGACGAGGTTTGGATCGTGTCATGAAGCTGATGACTACAGGAAGGGGATTGAGCAGATGAAGCGAGGCAGCGAACACCAGGGAACAGGGACAAAGCGATGGCAACCATCGAGAGCGTCACTAGTATGACCGCTAGACTGGCAAATTTCAAAGCATCTGAATTAAAGCTTCAAACTCGTTAATTTTGCCCGCAGCAAATTGGTTTGGATGTGCCAGTTTGATCCAGGACAACTACTGAGTTTTGGCAAGGTTGAAACCGCACTCGATCGATAGAAAACAACACAACTCCAGCCGAAAATGCACCTAAGCTTTCGCTTAATTAACGCTGTTTGATTTTGTTGATGGGAAAATAACGCACAAAAATTTAAGGAAGTTTGAACATTCAGGCCGGAAAATCGAAATTTTCGTTAATTCCATAGAGATATCGATCGCTCATGTCCCGCTTTACGGCGAGTCGATCGATAGTTCCGATTGTTTTGGTCAAAAGATGAAAAGAATCACCGCGATCGCCTCAAATTCTGCCCTGAGAGAGTGAAGCTTCTGTGCCGCCTGATCCACACTTCGGGAGTAAGTGTGTGTCACAATGTAAGCGGTTTTGACAGAGTAAGTAAAGAAATTTGAAGTGGGCGTGAGTCATGGAATCACTGTACCAGTACGCCTGGATCATCCCCTTTTGCCGTTGGCAGGGGCGATGCTGTTGGGCGTGGGTTTAATTTCGTTTGGTAAAACCACTAATCAATTCCGGCGGGCAAGCTCGACCTTTATTGTGTCGATTATGGGCGCAACGATGACGTTTGCGATCGCCCTGCTCTGGAGTCAGATTCAAGGTCACGAGTCTTACACCCGAATGCTCGACTGGGCAGCGGCAGGAGATTTTCACCTCAGCATGGGCTACACGATCGATCACCTCACCGCTTTGATGCTGGTGATCGTCACGACCGTAGCCTTTTGGTGATGATCTACACCGACGGCTACATGGCTCATGACCCTGGCTATGTGCGGTTTTATGCGTATTTGAGTTTATTTAGTTCTTCAATGCTGGGGCTGGTTGTCAGTCCCAATTTGGTGCAGGTCTACATCTTCTGGGAACTGGTCGGCATGTGTTCCTACCTGCTGATCGGCTTTTGGTACGATCGCAAGGCCGCAGCCGATGCCTGCCAAAAGGCGTTCGTCACCAACCGAGTCGGTGACTTTGGCCTGCTGCTCGGTATTTTGGCGCTGTACTGGGCAACCGGAAGCTTTGAGTTTAACGAGATTGGCGATCGCTCCAGGAACTCGTTCAATCGGGCGCACTCAGCAGCGGACTTGCTGCCCTGTTTGCGATCTTGGTCTTCCTAGGTCCCGTTGCAAAATCGGCGCAATTTCCTCTCCATGTCTGGCTTCCCGACGCGATGGAAGGTCCTACGCCGATCTCAGCTTTGATTCATGCGGCAACGATGGTGGCTGCGGGCGTTTTCCTGATTGCGCGGATGTTCCCCGTGTTTGAGGGACTGCCGAGTGCCATGAACATCATTGCTTGGACGGGCGCAGTGACGGCATTTTTGGGGGCGTCGATCGCGATCACGCAAAACGACATCAAGAAAGGTCTGGCCTACTCCACCATGTCCCAACTGGGATACATGGTGATGGCGATGGGCGTTGGCGCATACAGCGCAGGCATGTTCCACCTGATGACCCATGCCTACTTCAAGGCGATGCTGTTCTTGGGTTCCGGTTCGGTCATTCACGGCATGGAAGCGGTCGTCGGTCACGATCCCGTTTTGGCGCAGGATATGCGGATGATGGGCGGACTGCGAAAGTATATGCCCGTCACGGCGATCACCTTTTTGATCGGAACGCTGGCGATTTCGGGAATTCCGCCGTTGCTGGATTCTGGTCGAAGATGAGATTTTAGGCGCGACGTTTGAGTCGAATCCGGCTCTGTGGGGCGTGGGCTGGCTGACAGCGGGGATCACTGCTTTCTATATGTTCCGCATGTACTTCAGCACGTTTGAAGGCACATTTCGCGGTCAAGACAGCAGCATCAAAAACCAGCTTAAGACCGAGCAGCTTCAACGCATGGGGTTGGCCTTTGGTCCCGGTGCAATGAATCCGCAAGAGCTAACTGCCGAGATGCCGCCGGAAGCAGACGACCACGAAGCCCACGAAGGCCACCACAGCAGCGAACCGCACGAGTCGCCCTTGTCGATGACGCTGCCCTTGATGCTGCTGGCGATTCCCTCAATTTTAATTGGCTTGGTCGGAACGCCGTTCAACAATTACTTTGAGGAATTCTTGCATCGTCCCTCTGTTGGCACGATCGCATCCCATGTTTCCGAACTGGAAATTCCCTCAACGGAATTCAACTGGACGGAATTTCTGGTCATGGGCGGCAGTTCAGTCGGGATCGCCCTGATCGGGATCACGCTGGCCTCGCTGTTCTACCTGCGACACAAGATTGATGCTGGGGCGATCGCTCACAAAATTGAACCGCTCTATCGGCTTTCGCTCAACAAGTGGTACATCGACGAAATCTACAACAGCGTTTTCGTTCAAGGTAGCCGCCGTTTAGCGCGTCAGGTCTTGGAAGTGGACGTTCGGATCGTCGATGGTGTCGTCAACCTGGCGGGTTTTGCTACCCTGGTTTCGGGCGAAGGTCTGAAGTACCTCGAAAATGGCCGAGTCCAGTTTTATGCGCTGATTGTGTTTGGCGCGGTGCTGGGCTTTGTTCTGGTTTCGGGAATCACCTAAATTCCGTTTAGAAAAACCTCTTGCCCCGGACTGGAAGCGCGATCGCCCACAGAACAGCAAGAGGTTTTTCCGCAACTGCCCCCTCGATCGCACAACCGAAATTGAATATGGATATTAACAATTTTCCTTGGCTGACTACGATCATTCTGCTGCCAATGCTGGCCGCGCTCGTCGTTCCCTTTATCCCCGACACCGATGGCAAAACCGTCCGCTGGTTTGCCCTCGCGATCGGCCTGATTGATTTCTCTTTAATTTCCTACGCTTTCTACACGCAATACGATTTTGCGAATCCGGGAATGCAGCTTGTCGAGCGCTACACCTGGGTTGAAGCGCTGGATCTCAACTGGTCGGTCGGTGCAGACGGCCTCTCGATGCCGCTGATCATCCTGACTGGATTTATCACTACTTTGGCAATGCTGGCCTCTTGGCCTGTGACGCTGAAGCCGAAGCTGTTTTACTGTCTGATGCTGATCATGTACGGCGGACAGATCGGCGTGTTTGCCGTCCAGGATATGCTCTTGTTTTTCCTGTTCTGGGAACTGGAACTGATCCCGATCTATCTGCTGCTGTCAATTTGGGGCGGCAAAAAGCGGCTGTATGCGGCCACAAAGTTCATTCTTTACACGGCTGGCGGTTCGCTGTTCATCCTGGTAGCGGCCTTAGCAATGGCGTTTTACGGGGATACCGTGACGTTTGATATGCGATCGCTGATCGCCAAAGACTACGCCCTCAACTTCCAGCTTTGGATCTACGCCGCTTTCCTGATCGCGTATGCCGTTAAGCTGCCAATCTTCCCGCTGCACACTTGGCTACCCGACGCACACGGCGAAGCAACCGCACCCGTGCATATGCTACTGGCCGGAATTCTGCTGAAGATGGGCGGTTACGCGCTGATTCGGATGAACGTCGAAATGCTGCCGGATGCTCACGTTTACTTCGCCCCAATTCTGCTGATTTTGGGGATCGTCAACATCATCTATGCGGCTCTTACGTCCTTCGCCCAGCGCAACTTGAAGCGGAAAATCGCCTACTCATCGATTTCGCACATGGGCTTCGTGCTGATTGGGATCGCCTCATTCACCGATCTCGGCCTCAGCGGTGCAATGCTGCAAATGATTTCGCACGGGCTAATCGGGGCAAGCCTGTTCTTCCTGGTTGGCGCAACCTACGATCGCACCCACACCCTCATCCTTGACGAGATGGGCGGAGTGGGAAAGCAGATGCCCAAGATCTTCGCGATGTTCACCACCTGCTCCCTCGCCTCACTCGCCCTTCCCGGCATGAGCGGCTTCGTGGCAGAACTGATGGTCTTCGTCGGCTTCTCGAATAGCGAAGCCTACAGCCAAACCTTCAAAATCATCGTCGTCTTCTTGGCCGCAGTTGGTGTGATTTTGACGCCGATCTATCTCTTGTCGATGCTGCGCGAAATCTTCTACGGGCCAGAAAACAAAGAACTCACCTCACACGAAAAGCTGATCGACGCCGAACCGCGTGAAGTGTTCATCATTGCCTGTCTGGTGATTCCGATCGTCGGCATCGGCTTCTATCCGAAGATGATCACGCAAATCTACGACTCGAAGACTTTGGAGATTACCGCTCGTCTGCAAGATGCTTTGCCCACGCTGGCAGAAAAACGAATCGTTGCTGAACCAATGGCAACGATTCCGCTAACGGCTCCAGTGATTGAATCTAGCCGTTGATTTCAACTCCATCAATCTCCTGAAGGGCGGCTGCTAGTCGCCCTTTTTAATTTTGAAAAAATGAGTGGCAGCACAACTATGAGCAAAACGCGGTTCGATGATGTCTATTACGGTTTGGTTGTTGATGCGTATGAGCTATTTCACCCCGAAGGAAACCTCAAAGATGTGCCTTTCTATGCAGACTTGATACGAGAACGGCCTGGTCGCGTCTTGGAGTTGATGTGTGGTTCCGGTCGTGTGTTGCTTCCACTTCTCCGACAGGGCTTTACAGTTGATGGCACGGACTCTTCATCCGAGATGCTAGCCCGCTGCAAATCCAACGCTCAAGCAGAAGAACTAAACCCAGAACTTTATGAGCAATATGCTCACGAACTTGATTTACCTCATCTCTATTACACAATCTTGTTGACCTATTCTTCATTTGCCCTTCTCACCAGTCGAGACGAGGCGATCGAATCACTCCGCCGTGTTTATGCTCGCTTGGAAGAAGGCGGACAATTTTTATTGGATATGGCAATTCCTTGGGTTCAGAATAGTTTTATGTCTGGCGTATGGCAGTTGAGTCGTCAAGGTGTTTTGCCTGATGGCCGTCAGGTTCACGTCAGTCGCGCAGCTACAGTTGAACAGCTAAACCAAATCGAAACGGTTCATGTTCGATATGATGTTTACGAACAAGGTTGCCTTGTCGAGACTTTGCTCACGCCGATGAAAATGCGTTTTTATGGAATGCACGAATTAGTTCTTTTGCTGGAGAAGGCAGGCTTTACAAGCATCCAAACTTTTGGCGACTTTCAACAGCGCGAAGCGCAAGAAGGAAACGGAATTATTACATTCCGCTGCTTTAAATAGCGACGGCAAGAGTTCTAAACAGGGAATTAGTTTAACTATCAAACATTTCTCAAGTTCAGATTCTCGATCGCCCCTCCCCCCATCAATCAAGCGATCGCTAAAGGCAAGCTTCGATCGTTGCGCCGATCGATCGCGCCAGATTGTCATGCTCATACCCAACTTCTAGCCCAAACACACAAATCTACGACTCGAAGGCGCTAGAAATCACAACTCGTTTGTGCCCTTTTTGCTGTTAAAAACCGTTTTGTTGAAGCTAACAGAAGCAAAACTAAAAAAAGATTAGTCAGAGAATAATCTGTCTGCTGCTCTTCCGCTTTTAATGCCTTATCCGTTAGACTGTGTTGCTGCTTCTGCGTTTTCCTGTTTATGGATTCGCCGCCTGTCGTTCATGAACAATCAACAGATTTAGAGATTTTTTTGGCGATTCAGGCGCAGCAGGTCAAAGCCTTGGATGTGCTGTACGATCGCTACGGCAAGCTTGTTTACAGCACGGCAATTCAGATCCTTAGCAGCGTTGAAGAAGCCGAAGAGGTGACTCAAGAAGCGTTTCTTCGCCTTTGGCAGCGCAGCGAAATCTATCAGCCCCAGCGCGGGTCGCTCAGCGGCTTTCTCTTCACATTGACCCGATCGATTGCGATCGATCGGTTGCGATCGCGCAAGTCCGGCCAAAAAAGCTTCAGCGCATCCAAACCTTCCTGGATGGCGTATTAGACTACAACCCGCCGTTAGAGTTTGTTACAGTGCAAGAACGCGCTCACCTCGTCCGTGAAGCGCTCAAACAGCTTTCACCCGCCGACCGACAGCTTCTAGAGGCCGCCTACTATCAGGGGCTAAGCCAGTCGGAGATTGCCCAGCGAGACGGCATCCCGCTGGGCACAATCAAATCCCGCACTCGTGAAGCGCTCAAGAAGCTTCGCGCTGCTCTGAATCACCTGGTTTAACTGCTGATCTTTCACCGTCGATCGCCATGAATCGTCCCACCAATGACCCCAACCCAATCGATTTAGTGGCAGGCCACATCCTGGGCGATTTGAGTCCTGAAGAAGTTGCTCAACTCAATCAAGCGTTAGCCGAAACGCCGACTCTGCATGAGGAAATCGCCACGTTTGAGGAAGCATTTTCGTTGCTGCCCTACGATCTGCCGATCGCGGAACCCTCTGCATCGCTCAAGGACAAAATTCTCAGTGCGGCGAGTCAGCCGATCGCAGGCGCAAGTCCAGAACCCGCTCCTTCCAACGTTGTCTCGATCGCCTCACCGCGCCAGCGCCGTTGGCAACGGTGGATACCCGCAATCAGCGCGGGCATTGCAGCCGCAGCGGTCGTCGCGCTGGGTGTGAGCCAAGTTCAGCTTAGTCGGCAGTCTGAGCAAATCGAAGCCGCAAATGCTGAGCTAGAGCGACTGCGGAGTGAACTGCAAGCCAATCAAGCGACGATCGCGCTGCTCAATCAACCAGATGTTCAGGTGCATTCTTTGGTCGGCACACCATCAAACCCGGACAGCCGCCTTGCAACGGCGCGACTGTTGGCAAAACCGGGCGATGTGAGCGTAACGATCGTTGCTCAAGACCTGCCCAAGCTTTCCAGCGATCGAATCTATCGGCTTTGGGCAGTTGCCACTCCCTCATCCGCCCCAATGTACTGCGGCCAGTTTCGCCAAGATGAAACAGGGACGGCGCAGTGGATCGCGCCCAATGCCGCCTGCACTCAAAACCCTTTGCAGTTGCTCATTACGCTGGACGCGCCGACCGATCCAACGACCTCAGCAGGCCCCTTAGTGATGCAAAGCTTCGGTTAGGCCGATCGCAGTGGTGCAGATGCAGCGGTGCAGGTCAAGACATTAGGTTCTCTAGAGTAGCGTTTGAAATTCAGAGCGCTGCTGGATTCGCCGTGCTTGGAAAAAAGATTGATCCGATCGCAATCTCGCTTCGTATGACTATCAGAACCGAGCCTAAACCTTGTTCTCGCACCGATGAGTTAGTGCAAGCACTGCCATCAAACAACGTCCTATCCCAACCCAGCAAACTTTCGGAGATTTCTATCACTATGCAACGCACTTTTTTGTCTAAAGGGGTTCGATCGATCGGTCTGATGACTCTGCTTTCAGTGATGGTCGGTGCTACAGCCACCGCTTGTACCAATACAGACAGCAGAACGCCCACTCCGCCTGTGGCATCCAGTCCCCCCGCCGCTCCTGCGACAGCGCAACCTGCTCAAGCTGAGACGATCGTTGAAATTGCAGCGGGCAATCCTGATTTTCAACGCTTGTGACGGCAGTGCAAGCGGCGGGCTCGCTGAAACCGCTT
>JAAUTJ010000180.1 GCA_012031475.1 Leptolyngbyaceae cyanobacterium SM1_3_5
GAATTTTCATGGCAACCAAATGTAATTATCGGTCGAGAATCTTTACGATTTTTGTGTCTCGGTTGTCGAGCAGGCTACTCTGTCCTGGAAGAATTTTCATGGTCAAATGGACAGCTTGAACCACTGCGATCGAAAAGCTATGCAGAACATCTCGATCAGCAACAAATTAATCTGCTAGAAATTCTGAATCAAGAACTTGACCTTGAACCTTGGTCAAACCTTGAGGACAAAATTATAGGTCTTAATTTAACTTACTTTTCTCGTCTGATAATTAACACTGACATCAACTATGAGCTTACTGAAGAGGAAATCGCGAATAATAATGCAGCTTATTCTTCTGAAATTAATAATATACTCTCTGGCGAAATTAGCGATGAAACGTGAAAGATTGATCGAGCGCAAGCTGACGTTTTGCGGGCTAGCCTATCGGCTTTTGCGGATGATTGAAATAGCCCTGAGATGAGCATTTATGACAATAAGGAGAGGGACTTTGAATCTCGTTCCCTTTTCCTTGGGGAGAAAGGCCGGGGATGAGGGCGGATTGAGTTCATTACTCATCTAGGATGGCAATACATAAATCTTTATTAATATGCCGTCTAACCTGCGGCAAATTTTAGGCAGCGCGGTTAAAATCGCAGGGTCGAGAAATTGCTCGATCGCCCTTCATGTAGTTGTAGCTCATGACGATTCAACTTTCTCCCAGTCAACAGCAAACTCGCGATGCGCTCATCGGCTGCTTGCGGCTCAGTCCAGTTGTGACGCTGCGGGGGCGATCGGGATTCGGAAAGTCGATCGTTTTGCAAGCGGTTCATCAGCAAACGGGCGGCGTTTTCTTTCAGCTTAAAGACTTTATTGAACTGCTGCGCGATCGCCATCCGCTCGCGATCGAAGAGAGTTTTGAACAACTGATGATGCAGGCGTTGCAGGCGCACGACTGTGTAATTGTCGATGATTTTGACGTGCTGCTGAAGGCAACTTATCACAGCGCTTATCCGCGTGGCGCATTCATGCGAGTTCCGATGCTGCTGCTGACCACTTATGCAGAACAAACCGGAAAGAAACTAATTCTCTGCAACGATCATGACCTTTCGCAAGCAGTCGGAATTACGCTGCCGAAATTTCAGCCGCAGGACTATCAGGCTTTCTTTCAGCACTATTTGCCAGATGCACAGCTAGACCACAAAAAAATCTACCGATTCGCTGCAAATCTTGATGGCTATCAGCTTAAAACTGCCTGTCTTGAGCTACAGGGAAAATCGATCAACACTGAAGAATTTATCGACTATTTGCGATCGCGCCAGCTTGCCAGCAATGTCAACTTGCAGGAAGTTCAAGCCGTTGATTTTAGTGATCTCAAAGGCGTAGATAGCGTTATTCAAAGCCTGGAAGCCAACATCATTCTGCCGCTGGAAAATGACAAACTCGCGCAAGAATTGAACCTCAAGCCGAAGCGCGGCGTTCTGCTAGCGGGACCGCCGGGAACCGGAAAAACCACGATCGGACGCGCCCTTGCCCATCGACTGAAAAGCAAGTTTTTCTTAATTGACGGAACCTTTATTGCGGGCAGTGGCGACTTCTATAATGCCGTTCATCAGGTGTTTGAATATGCCAAACAAAATGCGCCTTCAATTATTTTTATTGACGATAGCGACGTGATTTTTGAAAGCGGCGGCGAGTTCGGACTGTATCGCTACTTGCTAACGATGCTCGACGGTTTGGAAAGCGAAGGCATCAAGCAAGTTTGCCTGATGATGACGGCGATGAACGTCAGCAATTTGCCGCCTGCACTGGTGCGATCGGGACGCATTGAACTGTGGCTGGAAATGCGCCTGCCCGACTCAGAAGCTCGATCGAATATTTTGGGCGATCGCCTCCAAGCACTTCCCCCACAGCTTGCCAATGCCGACCTTTCCAGCTTGGCCGAAGCGACAGAAGGCTTTACCGGAGCAGATTTGAAGCGGCTGGTGGAAGATGGCAAAACGCTGTATGCCTACGATTTGGTGCGCCAGCGCGACCTGCGATCGCCCACCGACTATTTCCTGGAAGCGATCGAAACCGTCCGCACCAACAAAGCTCGCTATGCCGAAGCGGAAGCGATCGCTCGCGATCAAGGCAGACACCAAACTTCCACAGCCGCAGCGATGTTTAACCTCGTCGAGATGCAAAGCTACATTACCGACAGCAGCATTGAGGGTACGGAAGTCTATAGTGAATAATGTTGAAGGTGAAATATGGGTCGATCGCTCAGTCGCATTGTGAAAGCGATCGATTGCGATGATGCGCCTGCGTATTGCTCATCATTCGCTGGAATTATTGCAATCCAAATCCGAAAAAGATGGCTAAAACATTTACAATTACGCTTCCTGACGATCTAGAGCAAGCCCTGACCGTTCAGGCAGAACGCTAGAATCAATCGCTAGAGGAACTTGTAATTCAAGTATTGTCCAAACAGCTAACAGTATTATTTGAATCAAACTCAACACAGCCAGTAGAAACAGATCCGCTTCTAAAATTAATTGGCTCGATCGATATTGCTGTCCCTGACCTCGCAGAAAATCACGATTACTATATTGGACAAGCGCTAAATCAAGAGTTGAAAGGTGAGTAGTTTGTTTGTTGACACGGCAGGCTGGGCAAATCTTTTCGTTAAATCTCAACCTTATCATTTGCAGTCTGAGCAAATTTTCCGTTTAGCGCAGCAGCAGAAAAATTTATACAACAAACTACGTCATTGCTGAACTAGTCGCGTTGCTCAATAGTCCCCTTCGAGTTTTCCGTTTACGCATCTTTGAGATAGTTGATGCAATTAAAATAGTCGCTTACGTTGACGTAATTCATAGTAAAAACAGATTAGATAAAGCCTGGTCTCTCGTCGATTGCACCTCTTTTGTTGTGATGCAACAATTGAGCATTCAAGAAGCTTTAACAACGGATCAGCATTTTGAGCAAGCGGGCTTTATTCGTTTGCTCAAGTAGTCTTGATCGCTTCCTTCACGTCGGCGATCGCACTACCATCGCCGCACCCCCACCGCGCCGATTCGGTTCTGCCGCTGCGGTGATTCTGCCATCGGGCGCAATCACGATCCCGGTTGCTGCACCAATTTCGGGAACAGGTTCGAGGACTTGACCCAAGGCGGTGAGGGCTTGACCGAGATCGGTTAATTCAAAGTTGCTGTCTACCTGAGTAACGCCGCCGTTGCGCTGTGAGAGTCGGGGAGCCGCGATCGCCTGATCGATCGACATGCCAAAATCAATTAAATTTGTGGTGATCCCCAAAACGGTCGTGATAATCGTCGAGCCGCCCGGAGAGCCGTAAGCCAAAACGGTTCCATCCGGGGCAAAGGCGATCGTGGGAGCCATGCTGCTGCGCGGACGCTTTCCGGGTTCGGGAGAATTGGGGTGCGGACTGGCGGGATCAAAATCGGTGAGTTCGTTGTTGAGAATGAAGCCGTAGCCCGGAACGACGATGCCGCTGCCGCCCGTCGCCTCGATCGTCAGCGTGTAGGAAACCACGTTGCCCAGTCGATCGCTCACTGTCAGATGTGTGGTGGATACGCCTTCGTGATCTCCGATCGCAGTGGCCGCAACCGTTTCGGTCAGGCTGGGACTCGGATCGCGCTGAAAGGGCAGCGGATTTCCGGCTGCCGCTCTCGCCTCGCGTCCACCCAAGGCTTGAACTCCGATTTCCTCACGTCGCAAATCCGCATAGCCCTCACTCAGCAAACCGGGAAGCGGCACATCGACAAATTCAGGATCGCCCAAGAAGGCGGCGCGATCGGCAAAGGCAATCCGTTCAGCTTCGATAATTTTGTTGAGTGCGGCAGGTCGATCGATCGCGCCCAGATCAAAGCCTTCCACCAGATTCAGCACTTGTCCGCCCGTAATGCTGCCGCTGCTGGGAAGGCTCATGCCATAAAGCTGATAGCCGCGATAGTCCGTGCGGATGGGAGTGCGAATGTGCAGATCATAATCGTCCAAATCGCCCATCGTCATGCGGCCTGGAAGCACGGGAAACGGCGGATTTTCGATCGCAGGTGGATTTTGGACGGTGCGGACGATCGCCTCGCCAATTTCGCCACGATAGAAGACATTAAGGCCGCGATCGGCCACCAATCGGTAGGTTTTTGCCTGGTCGGGATTCTTGAAAATGCCGCCGACAACGGGCAGATTGCCGTCAGGAAGATAGAGGTCGCGAGTCGAAGTGAAGGCGGCAAATCGTTCTTGATTGGCGCGAATTTGGCTGACAAATGTGGGATCGGCGCGAAAGCCGTTTTCTGCTAGAGCGATCGCCGGAGCCAGCACTTCAGACAGCGACAACGTTCCGTAGCGATCGAGCGCTTCTGTCCAGGTGAGCAGCGTACCGGGAACGCCAACCGCCAGACCGCTGCTGATCCGATTGGGCGTAAAGGGCAGCAGTTCTCCCGTGTCGGGATCGTTGAACAGATCGACGGTTGTAGCGGCAGGAGCTTCTTCGCGTCCATCGATCGAAATCACCCGATTCTCTGCCTTTTGGTAAATCAGCATGAAGCCGCCGCCGCCGATTCCGGCTGAAAAGGGTTCGACCACGCCCAAGGCTGCTGCCGTTGCGACTGCCGCATCGATCGCATTGCCGCCCCGCTGCAAAATGTCAATTCCGATCCGTGTTGCTTCGGTGTCCACAGTAGCAACCGCTCCGCCTATGCCGATCGCCACGATTCCCGGCACCGAAGTTTGCGCCAGAAGCGGCAAACGTCCCAACAGCACCATTAACCCAACGCACAAGGCGATCGCTGCTACTCTAATCCGTTTGTACATGATTCTGATTCCTTTCTGTCCCCGTTCGATCGCACCATAGGCTGATTTTACAGAGAGTGCTGACGAATACTAAATTCTCCGCAGGAAAGAGCGATCGCGTTTTGAGTTCCTGTCTCTAGAAGGAATCGAGGAGCGATCGAATCAGGGTAGTTTATGGCTACCAACTCAAATCAGAGTGGTTTAACAGCAAATCATTAAATAGGAAATTCAACTGTGGCAAACGAAGCAGATATGGCTGGAAAGGAAATGCAGGATGTTCGCATTGGCGATCCCAATGAAGCCGAACCCGGACGGGGCGCACCCGGAGATCAATTTGGTGTGCAAACGGCTCAGCCCACCGATGTGAATGCGCCGGACGCAATTATTCCGAACAATGTGGACGTTGGAAAAAATATTAAGAATATCAAAGCCGAAGATGCTCAAGAAGAAGCTGAAAATTCTGAACCGATTCACACCACACATGGCTATGTAATCGATGAAGGCGGTTTGATCAACAACTTCGCCGTTGAGCCGCAAATGTATGTTGATGAACCCGGAGATTTGGGCGATCAGCACTAATGCTGAGGCGGCAAAATCTCAACTTGCTGCCGATCGCTTCCCCTATGTTTCTCTTCTAAACTGAGCGGAGATCCTCTCACAAACAATCTATCGATAAGCACTATGAATCGGGAACCAGATATTAACAATTCCACTGACCCGATCGCATCCCAGCCGCCCAAGGCCGAGTCCGACTCGATCGAATCCTTGGGCGCAAAGCTGGGTAAAACGCTGGGCAACACTGCCCTGAGCATGGGAAAAGCTGCCGTCGAAACTGCGACCGGGTTGAGTACGGCCATGACCACAACTGCACAGCAGACTGGCAAAACCGTTGTCGAAACCGCTGGTGGATTAGGTGAAGTGTTGGGACAAACCACCACTCAGATGAGCAAAAACGCGATCGATACTGCCGCCGCCCTCGGTTCGATCGTCGGCAAAACTTCCGCTCATGTCGGCCAAACGGCGATCGATTTTGCAACTTGGGCAAGCGACGTTGCCGTTTGGATGGGTGAAGCGACAGTCAAGCAAGGCTATCAGTGGGTTGATCAGGCCACCAAGGGCACGGGACACGCCGTCACGGTGCTGGGCAATAACGGCTTGGTGCGCCGACTGTCGGGCTTGCTGAGAATCGATTGGCTGGTGGGAATTGGCGATCGAGTCGATCTGCAAAAAGCCCAAACCGCTGTTACAGAACTGCAAGCGAAATATCCCGACGAGTCACCCCGCCAAATTGCCCACCGAATCATGGTCGAGAAGGCAATGTATGCGGCGGGAACGGGCGTGGTGAGCAGTTTGGTTCCCGGTGCGGCTTTGGCACTGCTGGCGATTGATCTGGCTGCAACGACCGCCCTGCAAACCGAAATGGTCTATCAAATCGCGGCTGCTTACGGCTTGGATTTGCAAGATCCGGGGCGGAAGGGCGAAGTTTTGGCGATCTTTGGTTTGGCTTTGGGCGGCAGCAGAGCGCTTCAGGCAGGATTGGGTTTTCTGCGGAATGTGCCCTTAGCCGGAGCGATGATCGGAGCGGGAACAAACGCGACGATGATGTATGCGTTGGGCTATGCGGCCTGTCAGTTTTACGAGACAAAGCAGAGCGGAGAATTAAACGAAGCGAACCTGACCACTTTGCAGCAGGAAAGCGATCGCTATTTGCAAAAAGCGATCGATCAGCAGCAAATTACCGATCAAGTTCTGGGGCGAATGCTGTTAGCCAGCTACCCGAACAAAACCTGGCGAGAAATTCAGCCGGAACTCGATCGCTTACAGCTTAGCGATCGATCGATTCAGCAAATTTCGGATAGTTTGCGATCGCCTCAGCCGCTTGATAAACTGCTCGATCAGCTTGATCCAGAATTTGCCGCACCGCTCTATGTGCAGTGTCAGCGCGTCACGCAGATGAACCGCGACGTGAATGCGGCAGAGGCAGAAATTCTAGAGTCGATCCGCTCCGCTGCCTACGATCGGGCGGCAGTTTGACTTGCCGCAGCAAAGTTAAAATCTGCGGTTAAACTCCAGGACGACTCGCGATTCGCCATCAAGACTCGTGGAGCTACGCAGCAGAAATTCGTCGTTGAGGCGATAGCGCAAGCCGACCTGAGTGGGTTCAGGCGTGGTCAGAAATTGCAGCACTGAGGCAGACAAATTCGGCGTGATGTCTACGCCCAGTTCGGCAGCAAGGCCAAAGTTTGCCTGACCTTCATCGTTGGTAATCGAAGTAGGAAACAAGCGGAATTCGCTGAGGCCAAGCGTGTTGCCGATGAAGTTTTGAACGCGCGTGAGTAGGGCTGATCCGGCGAGATTTGCCAGCGCCAATGTCGTGTCGCCGCGCCCCAAAGTATCAACAAAGCCGCCGCCGATCAGGGCAATGATTTCGTTTTGCGATCGCCCCGGACTGCTGCTTAGCTCCAGGTTGCGACCAATCTGGCTGGCGCGGCCTGTGACTCTGGCCTGCACACGCACCGTTTGCAAAGAGCCAAATTCGCTGGCGGGAATCGCGCTGATTTCCGAGGAAGCGAAGGGGGAAAACGACGTGATCTGCGTGGGGGTGTTGGTGACTTCTGGAACAGACGTAACTAGGGTGATATTTAGCTCTGGATCGAGTCCTTGATTGGGCGTGAACGTGGCGGTTTGGGGAAAGCGGCGATCGAGGTTGAACTGCGTGGTGAACAAATTCACCTGTCCGCCGCGAAGCTCAATGGTTCCTGCGGCTTCGAGGTTGCGGAAGTTTTCGAGCGAGCCGTTGACCGTTAGATCGCCTCTGGCGAGAAAATTCAGGACGGGCTGGCGCGTAATCAGCAGCGCATCGCCCAAGGTGATTTGCAAATTGTTGAGGGCGGGAGCCGTCAAGATTGGCGCATTCGCCTCGGCAGTCGGTGTCTCGGTGGCGGCAGGCGCAGCGGCAGTATCCGGCAGGGAAACGCGCCCCTGACTGAGCAGCACATCGCCACCAATTAACGGCGCAAGCGCGGCTCCGGTGACGTTGACTCGTCCGCTGACGTTGCCGTTGTAAAGTCCTTTGTAGTTGAGCGTCAGATCGTTGAGAACGACGGTGAGCGGCAGGACAGAATCAGAATTGGGCGCATCGTTCGGATCGAAAATCGGTAGAACGCCGATCGCCGTCACAAAGCCGTTGCCAATGTCGCCGCGAAAGGCTTCGACCTGAATGCGGCTGCGGTTGAACTGGATGCGCCCGGAAACGTTGGTGAGCGGTTCGGGCAAAGCTTGCGCCGTGAAGGTGGCGTTCTCGAAGCGGGCGGTTCCTTCCGCGATCGGATTAAAGGCGGTGCCGCGCACTTGCAGATTGACGCTGCCCTCTCCCTCTTGCCAAACAACTTGATTTTGGAACAGATTCAGTGCGGGCATTGATTGTCTCTACTAAAGATGGCA
>JAAUTJ010000181.1 GCA_012031475.1 Leptolyngbyaceae cyanobacterium SM1_3_5
TGCGATCGGGCAAGGCGCACTTGCTGGAACTGGGCGTGAATGCGATCGAACTGCTGCCGCCCACCGACAGCGCGGACAAAGGACAATGACACAAATACAAATGGGGACTAAGCGGCACGGCCAACTATTTCGCCGCTGACTACGATCTTGGTCGGCCAGATGGACAAGATGCGCCCAGCGCCTCAGTGGATCTGGCGAATTTGATTAAGGTGTGCCATCAGCACGGCATTCGCTTCTTTCTGGATGCGGTGATGGCATTTTCTCGCGCCAATCCCTACCACAACGTTAACTTTTTGGACTTCTACATTCAGTGGAAGCCGATCGGTGCGCCGGATCGCGACCCGGAACAAGGCGATCGCGACGGCTTTGGTGGCGATTTGTTTAAGTACAACTACTGGGTCGAAGGCTATCATCCCCTGACCGGAGTGCGCGATCGCTACGTGCCCGCCCGTGAATACCTCAAGGCGCACATGGCGCACTGGATGCTCTATTACCGCATCGACGGCTTGCGGCTCGATAGCGTCAACAACGTCGGCAACTACGATTTTTTGCAGGAATTTAAGGACTTAGCGCGACAAGTTTGGCGCGATCGCAACGGCAGCGACGATCGGTTTTTGGTCGTCGGGGAAGAACTCAGTGTACCGCTGGCACTGGTGCATCAAAACCGACTCGATAGCTTGTGGAACGAGCGATTCAAGCAGATTGTGCGGCAGGTGATTTTGGGGCGATCGAGTTCGGGAGACAGCTTTGAATGGAGTGTGCGAAAACTGATCGACTGTCGCTTGCTGGGCTTTCGCGACTGTACTCAGGCGGTGAACTATCTCACCTCGCATGATGTTGGTGGACATAGCAACGAGCGCATTTATAACTATTTGGTGAACAATGGCGTGGCTGACTGCGAAGAACGCATCAAGCTTGCCTTTGTTTGCTTGCTCACAGCAGTCGGCATTCCGATGATTTTGGCAGGCGATGAATTTGCCGATCAGCACGATCTAAACATCGATCAAGAACACGGCAACAATAAGCAGGTTGATCCGGTGAATTACAACCGGATGAGTGAGGATTGGCGCAGGCGAGTTTTTGACTATGTAGCCCGACTCGTCCGCTCCGCACGGCTTCAGACGCACTCGCCACCAACGACTACGGTATTCTGCACGTCGATTTTGAAGAAGGAAAGCGCGTTTTAGTTTGGCAGCGCGGCTATGGTGAAAATCTCGTTGTTACTGTTGCAAACTTCTCGGATTATGGAACGCCCAACGTTGAATCTGGCGAAGCGGAATACGTGGTTCCCAACTGGCCGAGCTTGCCCGATCACAAACACTGGAAAGAAATTACCCAGGACCGAACCGTCGATCGCTCCTGGCAGGGACGCGAACCGATTTTCCCTTGGGAAGCCAAAGTTTATGCCAGCGTTGAAGGTGCGCCAAAGTAGAATCTGACGCACCAGACAGGGCTTACTTCTGACGACAAATCGTTACATATTCCGGCGTTTCAACTAACATGCAGAACACGCCGGAATTGAGATAGCTTTTGTAGAGATCGATCGCCGCCTCGCGAATGCGCTGCGAAAAGGAAATCGTCTTGGTGAACAAACGCCCTTGAAAGACAAACTGCGACTTTTGACTGTAGGGAATGCCGCGCTGCTCAAGCTCTTCAACGGTGAATAGCAACATCCTAAATTCTCCTGCTTAAAAACGAGGTAAAAGAGTTTAAAAAGGCGAAACAAATTTCTCTATATCTTTACTATATCTTTAATGTAAGGAAACCAGCGCTTCATGAAGCCTTAACAAAGACAGATTTTTCACCAAATCGCCTCTTCCATGCGGATGAGCAATTTTCCCCTGAACATTCGGACAGGCGATCGAGTAAACTAGATAGGTAAGTAAGATTGCCTATTCACCTCGTCGATCGCCGATGCTTGCTGCCAACCCGCTGCGGTTTCTGCAACCGCAAACCTCTCGCCCCGATGCGCCGCTGTTCGTGTTTCTGCCGGGAATGGACGGCACCGGGCAGCTTTTGCGGACGCAAACCGAAGGGCTAGAAGCACGATTTGAGGTGCGCTGCTTGTCGATTCCGCCCGACGACCTCACCAGTTGGGAAGATTTGACCGAACAGACGATCGCGCTAATCAAAGCCGAAAATGCGCCACGAGAACAAGCGCACCGTTTATCTTTGTGGAGAATCGTTCGGCGCATGTTTGGCGATTAAGGTGGCGCTGCACTCGCCCCATCTGTTTCGCCGCGTGATTTTGGTCAATCCCGCTTCGTCATTTCATCGCTATCCCTGGGTGCAGTGGAGTACGCAGGTGACGCGCCTGCTGCCCGAATCGCTGTATCGTGTGGGCTGCGTTGTGTTTATGCCGTTTCTGGCTTCACTGGGGCAGGTGGAAAGCGCCGATCGCCGCGCCCTGCTCAAAGCGATGCTCTCAGTGACTCAGGAAAGTTCAGTTTGGCGACTGTCACTGCTCAGCCAGTTTCACCTCACGCCCGCTCAGCTTCAGCGCCTCACGCAGCCCGTTTTGGTGATCGCCAGCCAGGACGATCGCGTTTTGCCCTCGCGTCTCGAAGCTGAACTGCTGGTGCGCGAATTTCCGAATGCGCGAATGCATCTTTTGCCGAACAGCGGCCACGCCTGCCTGCTCGAATCCGGCGTCAACCTCTATCAGATTCTAGAGCGGTGTAACTTCTTGGAGCCTGCCATCGCCACAGTTTCCTGACCACCGTTTCCTGACCACCGTTTCCTAATCCTCGGCCACCACAATTCGATCGCGTCCGGCCTGCTTCGCTTGATACAAAGCGCGATCGGCCTGGGCGATTAGGTCAGTCGGCGTAACAACCTCTGAGGGAACCAGGCAGGTAATTCCAAAACTGAGTGTGATGCTTTGGGCAGGTTCCACAGCGGGAATGGCCTGCACCCGCAGCGTCGCCTGAATCGATCGCGCCACTGCCACCGCCTCGATCGCCTCATAGTTTGGCAGAATCAGCGCGAATTCTTCGCCGCCATAGCGAGCCGCAAAGCTGCCTGCGTCCAAGTGCTGAAGCAGTCGCGCTACAGACTTGAGGCATTCATCCCCGACATGGTGGCCGTAGGTGTCGTTGTAGCGCTTGAAGCGATCGATATCGCACAAAATCAGCGAGAGCGTACCGCGATCGCGCTTCAGCCGTCGCCATTCGCGCTCCAAACATTCATCAAAGCAGCGACGATTGGCAATTTGCGTCAGTCCGTCAATTGTGGCAAGCCGCTTCAGGGCAGCATTGGCAGCTTCCAACTGCGCCATCAGCCGCCGCTCTTGCTCCATTTTTTGCTGAAGTTCTGCGATCGTGGAATGCATTTGCAGCAAACGGCGGACGCGCTGTCGCAGCACTGCCCAGTGAATCGGCTTGGTGATGTAGTCGCTCGCCCCTGCCGCAAACGCCTGATCGACCGAGACTTGATCTTCCAAGCTCGTAATCATCAGCACCGGAGGACACTGCTTACCAAACTGTTGCTGAAGCGCGGCACAGCAGTCAAACCCGTCGATCACAGGCATCAGCGCGTCAAGCAAAATCAAGTCCGGCAACTGCTGCTTACACAAGGCCAAACATTCTGCACCGTCACAGGCAGAAACCACCTGATAGGCTTCTTTCACCATAATGTGGCTGAGCAGCAGGCGCATGGTTTTTCATCATCCACGACCAAAATCTGCGGCGCGGATGAGGTTTGAACGCGAGATTGCACCGATCGATTCCTCTGAATAACTGACTGATGAATAACTGACTCAAGCGACTTCACGACTGCTCTATCCACGCGCTCACCAGCATTCGATCGACGACTGCTGGAACGACGACTGCTCGAATGTTTAACTTTCCTTGCTGCTGAAAAAACGAGCCGGAAATCCGTGAGCCTTTCATAGCGCTAAGTATGCTTTGTTATGAGTATTCCCACAGCAGCTACAGAGATGACTGCCTGGTGCATCTGCTGAAAATATCTGAGTTATCAAGCGTGGCAGGTGAGGGAGCGAATGCAGGAGAACAAAATTTGGTTGTAAAATTTTTGCTTCGCTGGCTTGGAGGCAAAATAGGGTTGCGAGTCTTTGGGCAGCAGGGTGACAGGCATCCGTAACTCCTGGCTGGCAAAGACTCGATCGGCTAAGAGCATGACATCGAGGTGATGCCCGCGCAACCACCCGGCTTTTCGCAATAACCTCCTGCTATTGCTGCCTTTCACCCACTTCTGTCAGGCAGTCAGCCTTCTGCCTGCTGTCCCTGCCTTCTGCCTCCACCTGTTGTACAATACTGCCTCAACCGACCCCACTCCTCCGGCACAATGGACACTCCCAGGCTGCACCCCGATACGATCGATCAAGTCAAGCAGCGCGTCGATATTGTCGATATCGTGTCCGAACATGTCGTGCTGCGAAAGCGAGGCAAAGATTTTACGGGGCTATGTCCATTTCACGATGACAAGTCGCCCAGCTTCAGCGTCAGTCCGGGCAAACAGTTTTACTACTGCTTTAGCTGCGGAGCGGGCGGCAATGCTTTTAAGTTTTTGATGGAAATTGGCAAGCGATCGTTTGGCGAAGTCGTTCTCGATCTGGCTCGTCGCTATCAAATTCCCGTCCAAACTCTGGAGCCAGAGCAGCGGCAGGAATTTCAGCGGCAGCTTTCGTTGCGCGAACAGCTTTATGAAATTACTGCGCTCACAGCCGCCTTTTATTCGCACGCGCTGCACCAGTCGGCAGGACAGGCGGCACTGGAATATCTCAAGCGCGATCGCCAACTCAGTGACGAAACGATCGCGCAGTTCAACTTGGGCTATGCGCCTGCCGGATGGCAAACGCTCTATGGCTATCTGGTCGAGCAAAAGCGCTTTCCGGTTGAACTGGTCGAACAGGCGGGCTTGATCGTGCCGCGATCGAACAATGGCGGCTACTACGATCGATTCCGCGATCGCCTGATGATTCCGATTTGTGACCTGACCGGACGAGTGATCGGCTTTGGGGGTCGGGCGTTGGGTGACGAACAGCCCAAATATCTCAACTCACCGGAAACGCCGCTATTCGACAAAGGCAGAACGCTGTTTGCGCTCGATCAAGCAAAAGCGGCGATCGCCAAATCCGACTGCGCGATTGTGGTCGAGGGTTATTTCGACGCGATCGCCCTCCACGCTGCCGGAATCTCGAACGTCGTCGCGAGTTTGGGAACGGCCTTATCGATCGCGCAAGTCCGTTTGCTGCTGCGCTACTGCGACTCGAAACAGGTTGTTCTGAACTTTGATACCGATGCGGCGGGCAACAAGGCAGCAGAGCGGGCGATCGGTGAAGTTGCGGATTTGGCCTATTCCGGTGAAGTGCGATTGCGCGTCCTCAACATTCCGCAGGGCAAAGACCCTGATGATTTTCTCAAAACCCATTCGGCGGACGATTATCGATCGCTCATCTCCGCTGCTCCTCTGTGGCTCGACTGGCAAATTTCCCAAATGCTGATCGATCGCAACCTCCGCCAAGCTGACCAGTTCCAGCAGGTGACGCAGCAGATCGTCAAGCTGCTGGGCGACATTGCCAACGCCGACACGCGGACGCATTACGTCCGCCACTGCGCCGAAATCTTGAGCCAGAACGATTCGCGCCTCGTTCCGCTCTTGGCCGATAACCTGCTCGCTCAGGTACGCCGTCAGCGTCGTCGCGCCCCCAACGACACCCAAACGCCACCGCCCAACCCCACGCCCGGAGACTTCCTGGAGCAGGCGGAAGCAACGTTGCTGCGAGTCTATCTGCATCTGCCGCAACATCGATCGAGCGTGATTGCCGCCTTGGAAGAACGCGACCTCCAGTTCAGTTTGTCGCATCACCGCTTTTTGTGGCGGCAAATCCTGGAGCTAGCCGAACAGGAAGATTTGCTGTCGCATTTGCGCGATCGCTGCGCCGAGTTTCCCACCCAGTTCAATGCGGTCTATCATCTCTTCCACATCGAAGAAAAAATCGAATGCGATCTCGTCCGAACCGGACTGGTCATTAAAGCCGCTGCTGACTGCCTAGAGCGCGTTTTGTGCGAAAAGCGCTACCGCCACTTCAGCGACCTCTGGCAGCAAACTGATTTTCTCACCGCGATCGAACTCAGCCAGTACTACCACAAGCAAATGTATGTTGAGAAAAAGCGAATCGATGAACTCGATCGCGATCGCTGCACGACCTTTGCCGACCTTGCTCAAGCCCCTTGGGTCGGTCAAAAAACCTAGGTGTGCCTGGAGGCGAAGCCGTTGCGCCCCTCTCGCAAATCCAGCCCATTACGTCAGACGGTCAACTGCAAACCAAGCCGATTCATTATTATTCATTCTTGAGGAGCGATATTAGCGATCGACTCAATCAGCGGCTTGCACTTGCGCCGAATATGACGCTGAAAAAGTGGCCTACCGATCGATCGACTGCTGCAAAAAATAAGCTATATCTGAGCAAAATCTATCGTTGCAGGAGCGATCGATGGCGGCTCAACTTCACACCAATCAGCTTGTTTCTTCGGCTCAGCCACACAGTACGGCTTGGGTGATTCAAACCTGGGCATCGTTCATTTTGGCAGTCGGCGGCATGGGCATCGGCATTGTTTACCTGCCCGTCAACGGCTGGACAAAAGGCTATCTCGGCATGGGGCTAGCGTTCACCGTTGGCTCCACGCTGAGTCTGGCAAAACCACACGCGATCGCCACGAAGCCGATCGCCTCACCTCGCGCATTGACGAAGCCCGCGTCGAAAAGATCCTCAACGAACACCATCCGCTCAAGTAATCCATCCCCTTAAATAATCTCGATCGATCGCGCCTTCAAGAATTCTTCAAGCTCCGATCGATAGGGCAGTGAGGGCTGTGCGCCCGCTTTTGTCACCGAAAGCGCCGCCGTTGCCGCGCCCCAAATTGTCGCCTGCTCGATCGCCAACCCGGAAGCGAGTCCAGCCGCGAGTCCGCCGTTGAAAGCATCGCCAGCGGCTACGGTGTCGATCGCCTCCACTGCAAAAGCCGGAATTTCAAAGCTGTCCGCCGCACTGAAACAAAACGCGCCCTGCTTGCCCAGCTTCAAAATCACGGTTTGTACGCCGCGCTGATGCAGCGTGGTTGCTGCCGTGCGAATCGATTCGCGATCGTCCAGGGCAAAACCAACCAACTGCCCCGCCTCGACCTGATTCGGCGTCAAAATATCCACCAGTTCATACAGTTCAGCGGGCAGTTCGGTCTGAACCGGAGCCGGATCGAGCATGACTGTCACACCTGCTTGCTGGGGCGACCTTGGCCGCAGCAACAACCATCTCGATCGGCACTTCAAGCTGAAGCAGCAGCACTTTTGCGCCAGTCAGCGCGGCTTGGAGGCGATCGATATCCGTTTCATCCACCCGCCCATTCGCACCGGGGATCACAATGATGTGATTTTCGCTGCGATCGTCAACGGCAATCATCGCCACGCCCGAAGCGGCCTCGGAGTCAACGAACACGCCATCACAGCGAACCCGACTCGATCGCAAACTCTCAAGCAGATCGCGCCCAAACCCATCGCCGCCGACGCGCCCGATCATCTGCGTCGGCACACCCAGTCGAGCGACCGCAACTGCTTGATTGGCTCCTTTGCCGCCCGGAATTGTCTCAAAGCTGTGCCCGCTCAGCGTTTCACCCGGCATGGGCAGGCGCGGCGATCGAGCCACCAGATCCATGTTGATGCTGCCGAAAACGATGATGCTCATAACCACAGGACGCTCATAACCAAAGGACGCTCATAACCCAAAAGCTACAGCACCTTTTGCAAAAATTGCTGGGCGCGATCGCTCTTGGGCGTTGAGAAGAACACATCGGGGCGGCGCATCTTCGGCCAGTCGGCCAGCGTCGAGGAACAAGATGCGATCGGCCACTTCCCGCGCAAAGCCCATTTCGTGCGTCACGATCGCCATTGTGATGTGCGTCCGCGCCAGATCCTTCATCACCTCCAGCACTTCCTTCACCATCTCTGGGTCAAGCGCACTCGTCGGTTCGTCAAACAGCATGACTTGCGGCTGCATGGCGAGGGAACGCGCGATCGCGACGCGCTGCTTTTGTCCACCTGACAAACGCGATGGATAAACGCCTGCTTTTTCGGCCAGTCCAACTTTTGTCAACAGTTCCATTCCCAGTTTTTCGGCTTCAGCTTTGTGAAGTTGCTTGACCTTAATAGGGCCATAAGTCACATTTCCCAGCACGGTTTTATGAGGTAAACGTA
>JAAUTJ010000182.1 GCA_012031475.1 Leptolyngbyaceae cyanobacterium SM1_3_5
GGGACGCGATCGCTCGGAATCGTCGTTTTTGATGTTCCCGTAGCCGTCCACCCAGGCAATCCGATCGAGCGGCGCATCGGGAATTTGAGCAGGCGGAATTTGCTCTCCGAGTAAATCGAAATTGTCTTGAGCAATCGCGGCTGCCGCACTGGGAAAGACATCACGCGATCGAAACTGCGATCCGCCTCGCGACACGTTCACCGAATGCAGCACTTTGGCGTGATTCTTGATGAACGACAGCGTGTATCCAGCATTCACGCCGACCACCTTCACGCCATTCGGCAGCAGCGCATAGGTCAAGCCCTCGCCTTCGTTGTCGCGTCGCGCTTCGGGATCATCCTGGCGGGGGGCGCAGTTGTGATAGATAAGGCGATCGCGAAGCGCTGCCGGAACGGATTCGCCCAAACCTTCATTCAGTCCAAGCTGCGCGATCCAAAAGCCTGTCGCCAGAGTGCTAAACGGTGGAACTGAAAGCCAGTGAATTTGCGCGTCAGGCAGACCCAACAGCAAGCGCTGCGTCACTTCCATGAAGGCGGGATCGCCGTTGCCGTAGTCTGCAATCAGGCTGATGAACATCGTGTTTGCCTACCCCTACAAGTTTTGTGAATCGCCAATTTGAGCCAAGGCTGCACAAAAATTGTAGGTTGAGTTTGCTTGCGTCACCGAACGCTGCCCAGTCGATCGATCGGAAAAAACCGAAAAATTGCCCGACCAATAATATTCTCCTGCGGCAAAAATCCCCAAACGTGCGAATCGTTGCTGTTGTTGCGATTGTCGCCCATCACAAACACGGTTTCCGGCGGCACGGTGACGCGGGGCATTTGATAGGCAGGCGGTTCGGCAATATACGGTTCATCCAGCGGGCGATCGTCCACAAACACGGTTCCCGCCTCAACTCGCACCGTCTGTCCGGGTGTTGCCATGACGCGCTTAATCAAGGCTTGATCGGGACGAAATCCCTGCTCAATCAGCGGCGCAGGCGGCTCAAACACGACAATATCGCCATCAGCAGGCGGATGAAATCGATACGAAACCTTTTCAACTACTAGGCGATCGCCAATCTGCAAAGTCGGAACCATCGAATCAGACGGAATGAAGCGCGGCTCAGCCACAAACGTGCGAATGAACAGCGCCAGCACCAAGGCGATCGCCAAAATCTGAAAATTCTCTTTTTGCGATCGCCAAAAGCTCGGCTTGGCGGCTGATTCGGCGGGCGTCGTGGTCGAGGCGGCTTCGGTCGGTTTAGAAGACATAGCAAACTTCAAATCGGTCTAACGCTTTATCTTCCCACGTTAAAAGGCGTGGAAGCTTTCCGATCGCACCCCTTCCGCCTTTGCACCCTTGGCGAGAACGGCATCGCGAATTTGGCCGCTGCGATCGTCTACGGCACAAATGTCGATGTCAAACTCGCTCAAGTTCATCACGCTCAAAATCGATTCGGGGTGAACGGTTTCAAAGTGGTGAAACTGCGGCCAGTTTTCGGCCAGCGATCGCCACACTTCTCGATACGGCAGTTCGTCGGGCGTTTCGGGATTGGCCTGCACCAGCCAAACCGATCGATCGAACCGCTGCTCGTGCAGCCACTCAATTTGGCTTTTGATTGGCGCGATCCCCGACCCCTCCACGATGTAGAGGCGCGGACGAGTCGGGAGGCGATCGATCGTCATCAGCCATATGGCCCCCGCACAGGCAGCGACGCCGCCAACGGGCAAATCTTGCAAGTAGGCGGAACTCCAGCCGACGCGAGAAACGCAGAGTTCGACGATCGGGCAGTCGGAGGGGGAAGAGGCGATCGAGTAGATTTTGCTAAATCGCTTGCCGTCCCGCTCAAACTTCGGCCAAACCGACTGTCCGGGCAAAAAATGTGAACTCAGGATTGTGCAAATCTAAACAGATCGATTTAATCGTGGGCGTCAGCCAGTCGGAAGAAACAACAGTAGCAACGCAGTCCATCGCCTTGGATGGACGCACTAGTTCTAAGCTTTGCATGGTTCACGAGACTCGTGCAGCGCGAGTCGATGAGGTGGATGTGAACTTCAAAAACAGGCATCCTGGCTCGGAGTTTGCACAAAACGGTTGCAGCAAAACTCGCTCACAGTTGCGGCACAGCGCTAGATTTCCACTAGCTTTCCCTCAACGATCGAGACGGCATAGCGCTTCGCGATCGCTGTGTCCAGGCTGAATCCCCCAGACCATTTCTGAAGCGGCTTGGCGATTGTAGCGCAAATTCGGCTACGCTAAGGCCATAATTTTCGGGGAGCATTTATTGTGGAACAGCCTGTTGTGGAACAGCCACCAATGAGCGAATCGCAATGGTACATCGTTAAACAGGCGGACGGGCACTGCACAATCGAGCCAGCCCCGCCTCCCGATCCAGCAGAAAAGTGGGGGCCGTTTGACTCGCAGGGAGAAGCGATCGCTCGGCGCGTTGGCCTGATTCGATCGGGAAAATGTCTGCCTGTCTAACTTCAGATTAAAACGTGGAAACCGCCCATCTCCGTAATTGAAGCGATCGCGGAGTTTGGGCGGTTTTATAGAAAATCTTTAATTAAATGCGGCGAACTGATGGGATCGATCGCTGCAAACGGACAAAAAGCGGACAGTGGACTCGATTAGCAATATTGCGAAATGTCTTCGCCGCACTCGTCGGCCAAGTAGCACAGGGCGCGGAAGCGCAGGCCAACCAGTTCGTCATAGAGCGGATTGAGCTTGCACAGCGGCGGGATGTGGAACAGGGTGCGACCAAACAGAGTCACATCACGCTCAAACGGGCATTGCGAGGGAATGCGTTTGCAGATGGTGTGAGCCTGATTTGGAGTGCTGACTTTTACGTTGTCGAGCCACTGGCGCAGCGGCTTGAGGGGAGCGATCGCGAAGCGCTCCCGGAACGGTATCGCGAGCTTGCGGAACGGTGTCGATGGGCGAGAGGGCTGTTGTGTCGAAGGGTTTTGAGGCGAAGCTGGCTGGGAGGAGTTGTAAGTCCAGCTTTCGAGAACGAGGTTGGAAGAGGTGCGGTCTGAAACACTCATACTGGTAGTTTGGTGAAGAGAGGTGTGTTAGTCCTATCAGGTTCTACAGCAGACGAATTGGCTTTGTCGGGTAAGACTGACGAAACTTATTGAAGATATGTTTCGATTCTAGCCGACTCAAACAGTTCATCCGTTCATTCTGTGGTGAGAATTCCCCAATTGCGGGGATATGCCAACAGATTTATGAAAGCTTCTTTGGTTATAGTCGCTCCATCAAGAAGGGTCACAGAATTTTCTGCGACCCCATCAAGACTTTATACAACTAGCTCGATCGAAAAGGTTCGGTTAAGAGGCAACAGCAACTTTGGCAGTCGCTTCGGCCTCAATCGCACTGCTGCGGGTGCGTCGTCGTCCGGTCGCGGCCTTTGCAGGCGGCTCGATCGGCGTTTGCAGAAGCACAACGAGGAGCGGATTGCTTCGGAACTCACGGCGCAATAAGCGGCGAATTTCCATTTCGATTTGCGCTTGAAGCTTTGTCCAGTCTACCTCAATCTCATCCGAACCGAAGTTGTGGACGAATTCTTTCCAGCGATTGTCGAGCAGCGATTCGATCGTACCCGTGATCATTGAGTCGATGCGAGCGCGATCGATCGTCGTCACCACGCCACGCAAATGCGCTTCCGGCTTGGCAACCAGCTTGCCATCCCAACCGATCGAAGCGGCGATCGTGACGACGCCATCGCCAGCTAGCTGCTGACGCTCTTCAAGGACGCGCTGATTCACTACGCCCGATCGCGAAGCATCGACGAGTTCAATGCCAGCCGGGACGCGATCGACCACGCCGATGCTGTCTGGGGTCAGGCCAACGACATCGCCGTTGTTGATGATCACCATGTTCTCGGCCGGAATGCCCATGCTCTGCGCGGTTTGCGAGTGCTTGACCAGCATCCGATGTTCGCCATGAACCGGAAGGAAGAACTTCGGACGGGTCAGCCCGATCATCAGCTTTTGGTCTTCCTGAGCGCCGTGCCCGGAAACGTGCAGCCCTTTGTCGCGGCCATAGACGACGGTTGCGCCCTGCATCATCAGCTTGTCGATCACTTCCACGACGGCGATCGTATTGCCCGGAATCGGGTTCGCAGACAGCACGACCGTATCGCCCTTGCGAATCTTGATTTGCTGGTGCGCTTGATTGGCGATCCGGGTCAAAGCGGCCATCGGCTCACCTTGCGATCCGGTTGTCAGAATCAGGATTTTCTCTTCGGGCAGCTTGTTTGCCATGTGCAGCGGCACGAACAGATCGTCTTCGCACTTGATGTAGCCCAAGTTGCGAGCATGGGCGATCACGTTGAGCATCGATCGACCAACCACCGCAACCGATCGCTTGTGCTTCTTGGCAAGCTCCAGGATCATGTTGACGCGATGCACGGACGAGGCAAACGTTGTAACCAGTACGCGACCGGGAGCTTGCGAGAAGGCGCGATCGAGGTTCGGGAAGACCGATCGCTCGGACGGCGTAAAGCCCGGAACTTCCGAGTTGGTCGAGTCGCTAATCAGGCACAAAACGCCTTTTTCGCCGTGTTCGGCTAAGCGCTGGAAGTCCATGAATTCGCCATCAACCGGGGTGTGATCGACCTTAAAATCTCCGGTGTGGATGACCACGCCGACCGGAGTGTGCAGGGCAACCGTAAAGCTGTCGGCCATCGAGTGCGTGTTGCGGATGAACTCGACCAAGAAGGATTTGCCGATCCGCACCATGTCGCGGGGACGGACGGTGCGAAGTTCGGTGCGATCGGCCACGCCTGCTTCTTCCAGCTTGCCTTCCAGCAGAGCCATCGCCAAGCGCGGGCCGTACATCACCGGAATATCAAAACTGCTTGAGGTGGAAGGGGATGCCGCCGATATGGTCTTCGTGGCCGTGCGTTACGATCATGCCCTTGATCTTGTGGCGATTTTCGCGCAGGTAGGTCATGTCCGGCAAGACGATGTTGACGCCGTGCATTCCGTCCGAGGGAAAGGCCAAGCCTGCATCGAGCAGCACAATCTCGTCGTTATATTCAAAGACGCAGGTATTCTTGCCGATTTCGTGGAGGCCGCCGAGGGGAATAATCTTAAGGGCAGATTGAGTTTCAGATGTCATGTGGTACTCGTAGATTGAACAGTAAAAGGAAAACAGTGGCACGCTCTAGACGGAAAAATGTCTAAGCTGCGGGAAAGAGAGCTATTCGGTTGATGGGAACTCAGCTGCTAGGCCGTTGCAAGCGCTAATCCGTCAAGTAGCGGTTGCAGCAGGCGATCGAGGTCGATCGAGTCGTCCTGCAAGGGCAGGCGGTCGCGCCACTTGCCAGCCTTGCAGCCTCAGCGCTGCCTTAACTGGAATCGGATTCGTCGTCACAAACAGCGCCTTGAACAGCGGAAATAGCTGGAGATGAATGCGGCTAGCGGCTTGCGTCTCACCGCTGGCATAAGCCCGAATCATCTGGGAAATTGCATCGCCAACCAGATGGCTGGCAACGCTGATGACGCCTTGCGCTCCAACTGAAAGCATCGGCAGTGTCAAAGAATCATCGCCAGAATAAATGCTGAAGTCAGGCGAAGTGGTGCGCCGGATCTGGCTAACCTGATCGAGATTGCCGCTGGCTTCTTTGACGGCGACAATGTTTGGCACTTCGGCAAGACGGGCGATCGTTTCTGGTAGCAAGTTCTGTCCGGTACGTCCAGGAATATTGTATAGGATCAGCGGCAAGTCTGGACTTGCCTCGGCAATGGCTCGAAAGTGCTGGTACAGCCCAGCCTGCGGAGGCTTGTTGTAATAGGGCACAACCTGGAGCGAACCATGTATGCCTATTCTAGCGGCTTTTTGTGTCGCTGCGATCGCTTCTTCCGTCGAATTTGACCCGGTTCCCGCAATAATTTTCGCTTTTCCCGAAACGGCCTGCTGAACGACGCGAAACAGTTCATATTCCTCGTCCCAGCTTAGCGTCGGTGATTCTCCGGTTGTGCCGCAGACCACGATCGCATCCGTGCCATGACTGACTAGATGCGCGGCGAGCGCTTCTGCAACCGGAAAGTTGACTTTGCCATCGGGGGTAAATGGCGTAATCATCGCGGTTACAACTCGTCCAAATTCCGTCACGCAATACTCCTCTTTTCCCTACCTACACGCCCAAACCGATCGCCGCTGGCTGCTGGGGGCGCAACCAAGATTCTTGAATGAGCAGTTCGGCAATCTGCACGGCGTTCAGTGCGGCTCCTTTGCGAATTTGATCGCCACTTAGCCAAAGCTCTAGCCCGTTTGGATGCGAAAGATCCTGACGAATCCGACCGACCAAGACTTCATCTTTGCCGCTGGCTTCGATCGGCATCGGGAAGTGATTGGCCTGCCAGTCTTCCACCAGCTTGATCCCCGCTGCCCTGCTGAGAATTTCACGAGCGGCAGCGACCTCAAACGGACTGCCAAATTCCAAATTAACTGCTTCTGAGTGTGCCCGCAAGACTGGAACCCGAATGCAGGTTGCGGAAATCCGAATGTCGGGATCTGCGAAAATCTTGCGCGTTTCGTTGATCATCTTCATTTCTTCTTCGCAGTAGCCCGCCTCGTTGATCGGCGTGTTGTGCGGAAACAGATTGAAGGCGAGCGGGTAAGGAAAAATTTCGGTTTCTGGCGGTTCGCCGTTGAGAATCGCCTGCGCCTGCCGCTTCACTTCTTCCATCGCCCTAGCTCCGGCTCCGCTGGCCGACTGGTAGGTCGAGACGACGATGCGCTGGACGGGCTGGACTTGATGCAGCGGGTAGACGGCCACATTCATCAGAATGGTCGAACAGTTGGGATTGGCGATGATGCCCTGATGCGATCGCGCCGCTTCGGGATTCACTTCCGGCACAACCAGCGGCACATCCGCATCCATCCGAAAGGCGCTGGAGTTGTCAATAAAAACGGCTCCCGCCTCAACTGCTTTTGCCGCCCAAGCCTTGGAGATTTTGCCGCCCGCCGAGGCGAGGACAACATCAATTCCGGTGAAGGCATCGTCGGTTAGGGCTTCGATCGCGACTTCCTCACCCTTGAAAGTCAACGTTTGACCTGCCGATCGCGGCGAGGCCAACAGCTTCAGGCTGGCGATCGGAAAGGCGCGTTCCTCCAACAAATTCAGCAACTCGGTGCCGACTGCACCTGTCGCTCCCAAAATCGCTACACGATAAGCTTCAGACAAACGATCCTCCTCAACACTGCGGAACTTAATCGTAATTTTCTTAAATTCGATTCGCCACTGATCATAGCGGCACAAATCGATTTCGGCAGATGACGCAGTTTTAATATCAGTTCGCATTTCTAGCTTTCATCAATCTACCATCCGCGCTGCCGGAAACAACTGACTTTGCATTCAGCAAACGAACGTTCCGATTAGGGTATCCATAAGCTAGCCCACTGAAAAAAGTTTACGCTCCCTGAGCGGACAGTGCTTTGCGGAAAACAATTTTGTCCGCCCCTTTTGCATAAAACTCTCGTATGCGGGCTTCCTCGTCGTAATCGTTCTTGCGATAGAACGATCGCACATACTCAAAGTCCGGCGTCCCCATTGTCTCAACCAGTAAGATCCGCGCTCCCCGTTCTGACAAAGCTTGCTCGATAAAATGCAGCAGCTTTGCACCGCGCCCTTGCTTCTGGTGATTGGGGTGAACAGCGATCAGTTGCAGGTTCCACGTCCCCTCAGTCATGCGTTCCGGTTCGCAGTAGGCCAATCCCACTAAACCGTCATCCTCGTCTGCAATCCAAAATGGTTCAGTGTCGCCCTTGTTGCTCAACGAATCGGTCAGCATTTGCCGCAACGCTTCTAGTTCGTCAGGCGAAAAGAGTTCGATCGAGTCGGCTAAGGCAATCAGCGCATCTGTGTCGTTGGGCGTGATTGGTCGAATCATCAAGAACTCCAGGTGTGTAAGCCAGAGAATTCTACAACAGTTTTTCTGTTGCAATGAGTCAGTTCGCTTTGCATAAAGGCAACTGAGCTTGGTGATAGAAAACAGCCCACCTTCAGCGATCGCCAAGCTGCGGGAAACACCGAAACGCCTTGCATCGCCAGTGGGAACGCTGAAACTGTCCTTTCGATCGTCATCATGTTTACGTCCATGCCGTCTTCAGAACCGACTGCTTGGAGCCACGTCCGCAGCACGTTCCAGCAAATCTGGGGTTATGCCGATTTTCGTCCACCGCAAGGCGAAGTGATCAAC